>CAZMMW010000001.1:0-37893 GCA_964567515.1 uncultured Gammaproteobacteria bacterium
TATGTATAATCAAATTACCAGCAATAAACGCAAAAGCGCCATCTTAGTGATAATATTTATCGCTGTGGTTTTTGCTTTAGCTTATATAATAAACCTATGGTACGGGCAAGGATCATATGGTTTCTTGGTGATAGCGGCCATTATTTCTTTAACCATGACCCTGGTCTCTTATTATAAAGGTGATCAATTCGCTTTAAAATTAGCCGGCGCTCAAGGACCGCTGACTTTAAATGATAATCCTTACGTTTACCGTTTAGTAGAAAATCTATGCATTACCGCCGGCCTGCCTATGCCCAAAATTTATATTATCCCCGAGCCGGCTATGAATGCTTTTGCCACTGGACGCGACCATCAACACGCTTCCATTGCCCTTACTCAAGGTATTGTTGATAAATTAGAAAACGAAGAATTAGAAGGCGTCATTGCCCATGAATTGGCGCATATTAAAAATTACGACATTAGGTTGGCCACTTTGGTAATTGTCTTGGTGGGAATGGTTTCTATTGTTAGTAATTTTTTCTTGCGTTCCAATTTATATGGCGGTCGTCGTTTTTCTAATCGTAACGAAGGGGGTCGAGCTGGCGGAATTTTGATGATCATAGGTTTAATACTAATTATTTTAGCTCCTTTAATTGCCCAATTAATTAAATTAGCCATCTCCAGAAAGCGTGAATTTTTAGCTGATGCCTCCAGCGCTCTTTTAACACGCTATCCCGAGGGATTAGCCAAAGCTTTGGAAAAAATTTCTACTAATCCCACTCCCCTGACTAAAATGCACGAAGCCACCGCTCATCTTTATATTGTCAATCCTTTGGTTGGTAAAAAATTCGCTCAGTTTTTTTCTACTCACCCACCAATAGAAGAAAGGGTTAAAGCTCTGCGTGATATGGGTAACGCCAGATAACTAACAGACAATCCGTCTTAATTATCATTACGAACTTGTTGCGCCCGGTAGAAACAACCGCTTTTTCCGAATCTCGGAACCCGAACAGACTATCAAGGTCAGATACTGAATTAAATGCGCGATGGCAAAAACTGGAAAAAATTTGTAAAATATTATAAGCTATAAACTACGAGCTATAGATCGTTTTTATAACCCAAATGTCTGATATTCTCTCTAAATTTTCCACTCACTATCAAAAAATATTAAACCAGGCTTATTGGCTGGCTAAAGAGTCTGGCCGCGATCAATTAACACCGGCTGATTTACTAGTGGCGTTGGCAGCAGAACGCGGCAGTTTAGCAGCAGAAATTTTAGAACGCCACGGACTAACTGTCGCTATGCTTAAAGAAAAATTAGGTTATCCCAGTGATAAAGAAATTCTTTTAAACCAAGAAAAAATATTAGAATTAAAAGATTTATTTGATAATCAACTGTCTAATTCTATTAAAAAAGTAATCGAACGGTCTGTAGTTTCCGCCTGGCGTTATCAACATCAATATGTGGGCAGCGAACACCTGCTGCAAGCCTTAGCCACCTCTCCAGATGAAGAAATTAAAAAATTGTGGTCTAGTTTACCAGTTGATCTAAACAAACTAAATCACAGCTTTACTTCGGTCTTAAAAAGTACTTCTAAATTTCCTGATATTACCGAAGTTTTTACCAACCCCGATGTTAAAACCGACCACGCAGACAATACAGCTTCGGCTTTGGAATTCTTCGGCACAGAATTAACCGGCGATGAAACTTTAAAAAAAATTGATCCTCTGATTGGACGCACTAAAGAAGTTGAGCGTGTCATAAATATTCTAGCTCGTCGCACCAAAAACAATCCTCTTTTAGTAGGCGACCCCGGCGTGGGTAAAACCGCTATTGTTGAAGGTCTGGCCAAACGCATTAAGGAACATCAGGCGCCAGATTGGCTTTTAGATAAAAAAATATATAGCTTGGATTTAGGCCTATTGGTAGCTGGCACCATGTATCGAGGCGAATTTGAAAATCGTCTACGACAAATTATTGATGAAGTAAAAAATAATCAGCAAATTATTTTGTTTATTGACGAAATACATATGATTGTCGGCGCTGGCGCCGCCCCGGGTAGTTTGGATATTGCTAACTTACTAAAACCAGCGCTGGCTAAAGGACAAATCCGCTGTATCGGCGCTACTACACCGGAAGAATATAAAAAATATATTGAAAGCGATGCTGCTTTAGAAAGACGTTTCCAATTAGTAACTGTTAAGGAAATATCCCCTACTGAAGCTGTTGCTGTCCTTAAAGGAATTAAACATAATTACGAAAAATTTCACAACATCAGCATCACTAATGAAGCTATAGAAGCAGCGGTTTATTTATCCGAGCGTTATTTACCTGATAAATTTTTACCGGACAAAGCCATTGATTTAATAGATGAAGCGGCCTCTAATTTAAAAACTCAAAGCAAACCATCGCCGCAACTTAAATTAATTAAAGAGCTGGAAGCCAAAATTCAACAATTATTGCAAGCTAAAGAATATGAAGTGGGTCAGGAAAATTTTGTGCTCGCCGGTCAGTATAAAGAGGAGGAGGATAAAGTGCGACAAGAACTGGATATACTTAAAAAAAAGTCGGCCCATCGCCCAACTGAAGGTATTAAATTAAACCGAGAAGAGATAGCTTATGTAGTGTCGCAAATTACTGGCGTGCCTTTGGCGGATCTTTTGGCTAGTGAACGAAAACAGCTGGCAAATTTAGAAAAGGCATTGGCTCAATACATTAAAGGGCAAGAGGAAGCTATAACCACCATCAGTCGTTTTATCAGACGGGCGCGTTTAGGTATTTCCTCTGCCGCCAAGCCTATTGGCTCTTTTCTGTTTTTAGGACCATCTGGTGTAGGTAAAACTGAATTAGCTAAAGTAATAGCTAGAGAAATTTTTGGCGAAGAAAATGCTCTTATTAGAATTGACATGTCGGAATTCTCCGAAGCTTTTAATATTTCTAAATTAATTGGCGCTCCAGCAGGTTATATAGGTTATAAGGATACTAACAAATTAACTGACCAGGTTAAAAAAAGACCATCTTCGGTTATATTGTTTGATGAAATTGAAAAAGCTCATCCCGAAGTCTTTAATCTCTTACTACAAATAATGGACGAGGGGCACTTGACCGACGCGACGGGTAAACAAATTAATTTCAAAAATTGTTTAGTTATCATGACTTCTAATCTGGGTATCAAGGAATTAAATCAGCAAGCCTCCATTGGTTTTGAAGCAGAAAAACCAGAGGCTTGGAAAAAATTCTCTCAAAGTTTTACTGCCACTAAAACCACCTTGCTAGAAGAAGTTAAAAAATTCTTCCGTCCTGAATTTTTAAATCGCCTAGATGCCATCTTGGTCTTTAACCCACTATTGGAAAAAGATCTAGAAAAAATAATTAAATTACAATTAGCTGAATTGACCGCTAGATTAAAAGCACAAAAATTAAAAGTAACTATCAAATTAGCTAAAAATGCCGCCGCCAGTATAGCGCACGCCTGTTGGTCGCCCCAAGAAGGAGCTCGAGGCATTAGACGCTGGGTTCAAGAAAAAGTAGAAAATTATATTTCGGATAAATTACTAATGGGTAGCAAAGAAAAATTTATTGCGGTAACAATTAGTACAAAAGGTAAAGAAATAGTGATAGAGTAAATCATTGGTTACCTTTTCTAGGAAAAGGTAACCGAAAAGTCGCCACTCAGACGCTCCGGTTTGAGCAGTGCTCGTCCGGCTCGCGGCTGCCGCTATGCCACAAGGACAAAATACGCGGCAGTTTTTTGCTCACCGTCCTTCCGCTCTGCTAGCAAACCTCCGCGACGGTGGCAGATTTTTATTAAATTAAACACCTGAGCGAGTCAACAAAAAGCCGCGTGTTTCTGGTCGTTTAGCATAGCGGCTTTGTTTGGACTCGCCAAGTGTTTTAAAAAAGCGTGCCAGGAGAGGGGTTGTTAGGGGTGGAGGGCGGGCTTCGCAACTTTGAGCCCTCCACCCCTAACGGAAAACCAAAAGTGTAATAATTCTTTCTGCCCTCTATTCTAAAGAAAGAGTGAAATTATTCTAGAAAAGGTAACAACTAGTATGTTAAAATTAAAATAATGAGAAAATTGTTTTTTCTGTCAATTCTGCTTTTCTTTTTACTGATCGGTAACGCGACCAAAGCCGCTGTTGATCTTGACACTGACAGTGATAGTCTGACCGACAATCAAGAAACTTTAATTTATGCCACCGACCCACAAAATCCGGATACTGATGGCGATGGTTATTTAGATGGTGAGGAAGTTAAACATGGTTATTCGCCTCGCTGTGGTGATAGAAAAAATTAACCGATGTAGACAATGACAAAGATTATCTACCAGATGCCTGGGAAATGGCACTAGGTACCGGACTGATGAATCCTGATTCTGATGGCAATAAATATTTAGATGACACCGAGGTGCGGGCTGGTTATTCTTCGCTGAATTCGGATAGAGTAAAATTAGAAAAACTAATTAGTGTAGATTTGGCCAAACAACACTTAACTTACTATTTTGGTGGTAAAAAATTAGAAACTTTCCCCATTTCCAACAGTGTCAAAGGTTGGGAAACGCCAACGGGTGAATTTACTATAATCAAAAAATATCCAGTGAAACATTATGCTGGGCGTGATTTTGATTTTCCTAATACGAAATGGAACCTGCATTTTACTACCAAAAAATATAATTACTATATCCATGGCGCTTACTGGCATAACGATTTTGGTAAACCTAAAAACCATGGTTGTATTAATGTCAGCTATCAAAATATAGAACGACTTTATATCTGGGCGCAAGCGGACACTAAGGTAAAAATCAGCTTTTAAAAAATACTGTTATAATGAACAGTATTTTTTAAATAATCAAATTAGCTACTTTCTTTAAATTCTTCTAATTTTACCTGCGCTTCTTTGTTAGCGCCTTTGTGAAAAATTTTTAATTTAACTGTCTCGCCTGGACTAAATTGAGCCAGTATCCTAACCAAAGAGTGATTTTGATCAACTTTCTGTCCATTAACTTCTAAGATAATATCGTTTTCTACTAAACCAGCTTTATCGGCTGGGCTGCCAGGTATTACTGCCAACTGATCAGCCGCCGCACCACGGGTAATTAAAGCTCCGTAATTAACTTCCAGTTTATTAGTTTTGGCCATCTCCGGTGTTACTAACACATAACGAATACCAAGATAAGGCCTGACGATTTTGCCGTATTTAGAAAAACTAGCAATCATGCGCTTAGCTTCATTAACCGGAATAGCAAAACCAATCAACTGTCCGGATTGATTAATAGCTGTGTTAATGCCAATTACTTGGCCTTCTAAATTAACCAAGGGACCGCCAGAATTTCCCGGATTAATAGCTGCGTCGGTTTGGAAAACACCTTCTAAACTTTCTGATGAGCCACGATTATCGCCCGCCACTACATTTCTGCCAATACCGGAAATTACTCCTTTGGTAATAGTATTGCGATACTCACCCAAAGCGTTGCCAATAGCAATCACAGTTTGCCCTAAAACCACTTGATCAGAATCACCAAAACTAACTTGTGGCAAATCTTTAGATTTAATTTGCACCAACGCCATATCATTTACCGAATCGCGAGCGACTATCTGCGCTTCATACTTTTTACCGTCATTGGTCAACACGGCATATTCCGCCTCGGTATCCTCCACCACGTGGCGATTAGTTAAAATTAAGCCTTTTTCCTGATCAATCACAAAACCAGTACCGCCGCCGATTTCCTGTTTGCCTTGAGGAGTTCGGAAATTGGGAGATTGGTTACCAAAAAAGAACTGAAAAGGAAAATTGGGGCCAAAGAAATCATTATCAAAAGGGAAAGGACCGGTTTGATTATAAATTTTAGATAAATCTTTAGAGATAATAATGCTCACTACGGCTGGCGCGGCTTTTTTCACTGCCTCAGTAGTAGCCGATTCCTCTTGCAAAATCACATTGCTTTTTTGCACAACAGTTCCGTTTTTAATTGGTGCTGATGATAAAAAATTACTTTGTGAAAGGAGATTAAATAAATAATTTTGTGAAAACAAAGATCCTGCTATACCGGCGATAAAAGAAATTATTACTACTACCAGCCAAGTAGCTTGCCAGGGGGTAGAATGAGCTTTGGAAACTTTTGGTTTGTCAAATTTTTGAGTTAAAGAAATTTTAGAATTATCATCTAATAACATAGTTTAATTTATTAATTAATTAAATTATTTAAGATTTGTGTCTTCTGTTACCCCAAGCCCCCTCATCACCCTAGATTTACCTATCCTCCGTAGTTTTAACGAAGGAGGATTTCGGGGTCTTTTTTAGATTCTGAATCAAGTTCAGAATGACGGTTGCCTGAGGTTTGATCTCTAGTTGTTCCCGACCACCTTACCTGTCGTTCCGAACTTTTCTCTATTGTTATTCCGAACGTCAGCGCCTGCCGACAGGCAGGAGGGAATCTCTGATCCTTTTATTTGTCATCCCCAACCCTCTTTCACCTGTCATTCCGAGCGAAGCGAAGGAATCTCTGCTTTTTTCTTACCGACATTTAAGATTGCTTTGTCGTCCCGCCTTAAGCAAAACTCCTCACAATAACGTAATCAAGGCTAATTACTTTTTTAAACTAGGCAGCAAATTAGCATCCTGATATTGCTTGTACAAAGAACTCGGATCTAAATTCCGCATCTGCCCTGCGGTTTGTTTTAAAGAATCGTAGGTTTGAATCAACTGCTCCAAATATGGCTGAATGGTTAAATAAGACATTACTAATAAACCGATGACGATAACAAATTTGATAAAACGATAAACCCGCTCCATCATAAAATGGCGACGAATTTTTTCTACGGTTTTAAAAGTTTCGCGTGTGTATTTAAGATTTTCCTCCAAGAGTTTTTTAATCTCGTCTAGAGAAAAATTGGATGATTCGGGCATAAATTTGTAAATTCTAAATTTTAAAAAAATCCAAACGTCAAAAACCAAACATCAAATCAATGCCAAATGATTTAATTATATTTGGATTTTGGATTTGATTTAACATTAGGATTTTGGATTTAAGATTTAAAATAAGAGACTGCTCTATATTATATAATAACGGCCAATTAAGCCAAACTTTTCACTACTGGCCAAAGTTTATTATTTTCCGATAAAAAATCGTAAACCAAAGTCGTCATTTCAACACGACGTAAATCAATCCATAATATTTTCCAAGACAATCTTTTAGACTTGTTGCCAACTATATCATCAAGTAGTGCAGTTACTGCTAATAAATGATGCGCCATTTCTTTTCTATCATCATTGAGATCTTTAAGTAAATCAATAAAATCTTTTCTAATTTTTAATTTTTCTAATTCAGAAATTGTTGCTCCGAGTGTCTTTTTGTCTAATTGAATTTGCGTATAGCCATATCTTTCTATAAGTTTTTCCTTTAGCGCCTGTTCAATCAATTGAATTTTAGCCATAAATACAGCATATTGTTCCAAAAAATTAAATTTTGTAATCCTGTCCAAATTTTTAAAAACTTGATTTGATAATTCTTTATATGGGATATTACCTCCTGTCATGCCTCGCATAAATTTACATCCTTACCCCGCAAAAATCAACAAATGGCACAGCTATCTCTTGAAATTCTTTCATTTCTTCTTTAGAAAAACTTGCTTTGCTTTGCCAATCGCTATTTAAAATTTTACCTTGTGAAATAAAATTCTGCAAATAGTATTTTTTAGCGCCTTTGATTAATTGCGCCATGGCTTTAATATCCTCTGCTTTATGAAATTCCGGCGCTACCGTAGTTCTAAACTCATAATCATAATCACCTGCCTGATCTATAATCATTCTGATACTTTTTTTGATCTTAGCTAAATCAACTTGCCGATTAATAATTTCCTGATAGCGCTCCTCGGGCGCTTTAATATCCATGGCTATATAATCCACTAGTTTTTTGTTAATTAAATTTTGTAACCTTGCCGGATTGGTGCCGTTAGAATCAAGTTTAACCAAAAAGCCCCTGGTTTTAATTTTGGCAATAAATTCTGGCAGATCCCGATAGAGTGTTGGTTCGCCACCAGTAATACAAACGCCTTCTATTTTATCTTTCCTTTTATCAAGGAATTTAAAAAATTCCTCTTCACTAATAAATAAATTTTTATTTTTTAGTTTAGCGTCTACTAATTCGGGATTATGACAAAAAGAACAGGCAAAATTGCAACCGTAAGTAAAAACTACCGCCGCCACCTTACCAGGATAATCAATTAGGGTTAGTTTTTGTAAACCAGCAATAATCATGTTGCAGATCTGTTTAAGATCCCTCTTCGCTAATTTTAACTTACTTAAAAGAAAGTAAATTAGAAAGTAAATTGCGACGACTTAATCAATTTTTTTATTATATTCCATTCGGTCATGGAATTCCGATTGCTTGCCGTCGTTCCATTGAGAAACCGGGCGAATATACCCTACTATTCGCGAATAAACTTCGCAGGGTTGTCGGGTTGGTAAATTAGGCGTTGCTTGTTTGATTTCCATACTTGGCATATTTCTTATATTTTAATTTTTAGCTTTTAAAATTAATGGTAATTTATCTTTAATTTCGGCCACATAGCCAATTTCTTTATCACATAACGGACAGAAGAAATATTCTCCCTCTAAATAGCCGTGTTTAGGACAAATAGAAAAAGTGGGTGTTAAAGTAAAATATGGTAAACGATAATTTTTCAATACTTTGGCAACTAGTTTTTTGGTGGCTTCGACCGACGGCATTTTTTCTCCTAAGAAACCGTGCAAAACTGTGCCACCGGTATATTTTATTTGCAATGGTTCCTGCAACTCCAAGGCCTCAAATAAATCGTCAGTGTGATTAACTGGCAAATGAGTTGAGTTGGTATAATAAGGCGATGCCCCTTTTTCACAACAAGCCTTCTCGTTAGCCACTATAATGTCAGGATATTTTTCCTTATCGCTCTTAGCAAAACGATAAGTTGCTCCCTCGCCTGGTGTGGCTTCTAAATTATATAATTCATTATCTTCACCCTGATATTGTTTTAGACGGTTGTCCATAAAATCCATAATCTCCAAAGCCAGATCCCTGCCGGCTTTAGTGGCTATGCCTTGATCTTTACCTAAAAAGTTTAACAGCAACTCGTTCATACCTAAAATACCAATGGTATTAAAATGGTTCTTCCAATATTCGCCAAATCTTTGTTTAATGCCACCTAGATAAATCTTGGAGTAAGGATACAAACCAACATCAGTAAATTTTTCCAGCATTTGCCTTTTAATTTGTAAACTTTTCTTAGCCACATCCATTAACCACCCTAAACGATTAATCATTTCTTCCTTAGACTTAGATAAATAGCCAATCCTAGGTAAATTAATAGTCACTACGCCGATGGAACCAGTTAAAGGATTGGCCGCAAACAATCCACCGCCACGTTTTCGTAACTCTCTATTATCTAAACGCAAACGGCAACACATACTCCTGGCGTCATCGGGATGCATATCAGAATTAATAAAATTGGCAAAATAAGGCAAACCATATTTAGCTGTCATTTCCCAAATTTTTTCTAAAACAGGATTATCCCAATTAAAATCTTTGGAAATATTATAGGTAGGAATAGGAAAAGTAAAAACCCTACCATTAGCATCGCCCTCCAGCATGGTTTCAGCAAAGGCCTGGTTTAACATATCCATCTCTGTTTGAAAATCCTTATACTGTTCTGCTTGTAGCATACCTCCAATAATAACCTGCTCTTCGCCTAATGTTTTTGGCGGCACTAAATCAAATGTCAAATTAGTAAAAGGTGTCTGAAAGCCGACTCTAGTTGGCACATTCATATTAAAAGCAAATTCCTGCATTCCTTGTTTTACTTCTTTATAACTTAATTTATCGTAACGAATAAAAGGCGCTAACAACGTATCAAAATTAGCAAAAGCTTGTGCGCCAGCAGCTTCACCTTGCAAAGTATAAAAGAAATTTACCACTTGTCCTAAAGCTGTACGAAAGTGTTTAGGTGGCTTGCTTTGTAGTTTACCAGACACACCTCCGAAACCACGGCGTAGTAAATCCTGCAAATCCCAGCCACAACAATAAACTGCCAGAATTTGCAAATCGTGCAAATGAAAATCGGCCTGAAGATGAGCTTCACGTACTTCTGGAGGATAAATCTTATGTAACCAATAATGAGAAGAAACCGCTGAAGCAACATGATTATTTAAACCTTGTAAGGAGTAAGCCATGTTGCTGTTTTCTCTTACTAGCCAATCTAATTTATTTAAATAACCATCCATTACATCATCAGAGTTAATCAAAGACAGCATTTCTCTAAGCCGAGCGTGCTGCTCACGATATAAAATATAAGATTTGGCTGCTGTATACTGCCGATTCTTCATTAAAATCTGCTCCACAACATCTTGTACTTCCTCTACAGCGGGAATGGAACGAGGATGAAATTTATTATTTAGTTCTTCGATTACCTGATCTGCTAATTTAGCGGCGTGCTTACCGTTTTTCTCAGTAACAGCTTTAAGTGCTTTCTCTATAGCCAGTTGAATTTTTTGCTCATTAAAGTCCACCACTTGGCCATCACGTTTTCTGATTTTTTCAATTTTATTCTTCATAAAATAATTCATTATTTTTGTCTTTTAATAAAGGAGAAAAGTTTTCTACCCTTGCCCCCTAATTTATTTAATTCTACTAAAAAGGTCTTGGTGTCTTTAAAGGATCTGTAGACTGAAGCAAAACGAATATAACCAATTTCGTCAAAACTTTTTAAATGCTTCATTACTATCTCGCCAATATCTTGTGAAGTAATTTCCTGTTTCCGTTTTTTTTGAATATCCCTTTCAATCTTCTGTATTAAACGCTTAAATTGCTCCTGGGTATAGGGTCTTTTTTCCAAAGAATGTTTTAAACCCTGTTCTATCTTATCCCTGTTATACGGTTCTCTCCTACCGTCTCGTTTAACTACGGCTAAATCCAATATTTCTGTTTCTTCCACCGTAGAGAAGCGAAAACCGCACTTAGAACACTCACGGCGACGGCGAATAGTTAAACCATCGGCTGCTACGCGAGAATCATTAACCTTAGTATCATAATAATTACAAGCTGGGCAATGCATAAATAGATAGTTAACTAGGTCTCTTCTTTAATTTTCCTTGCTTTATTTAAGATTTTGGGATGTTATAGTAAACTACAGCGATTTCTTCTACTAACTCATCTTTATAAAATGTAGTTTCTACTATATATTGTGGTTCTTAAATCTATCATAACGCTACATATGGTGTGTGTCAAAATAAATAAAAACTTAATTTTTATTGGCTTTTTTAAATATTTTTTAAAAAATCACATCAACTTGTGGATAAATACCCAAAATAACTTTCTCTTACTAAAGACTTTTAAATAAAGTCAAGCTATTTTAAAATTCTTAAGTTTTTAAGCGTCTTAAAATAGGAAAGATATATCAAACAGACATCCGTTGGGAACGGATGTCTATAAATTAAAACGAAAATTAGCTTAAATCAGTAACCAATTAACTAATCCTTTTCTTATACTAATCTCCTCCCTCTGTTATTTTAATTTTTTTCTAATAAACGCCGGGACATCGTAATCATCATTATTTTTATTTATATCTGGTATAAAATCAGTTTCTTCCTCTAAACTAACCGGCTTAATAAGCCTGTCTTTAGTCGGAATACGTTCTTTTTTATCGTCTTTTTTCTTACCCTCTGTTGTTTTATCAAATTTTAGATCAGATTTAAAGAAAGAAAGTGGTGAATAAGAAGCCATTGGTATTAGATTTGGATTGATATTTTTCTTAACTGGCTGACTAAAACCAGTGGCAATAACAGTAATCCTCATTTCATCTTTTAAATTCTCATCAATAACAGCGCCAAAAATAATTTTGGCATTGGAATCAGCCGAGGCGGTAATAACACGAGCCGCTTCATTAACATCATACATAGATAAATCCGGACCACCGATAATAGTAAATAAGATTCCTCTAGCTCCTTCTATTGACAGTTCTAATAAAGGCGAATCTATGGCCGCTTTGGCTGCCTCAATGGCTTTATCTTCACCCTTGGCTATACCAATACCCATAAGCGCCGACCCAGCGCCAGACATAATAGCTTTCACGTCAGCAAAATCAACATTGATTAATCCCGGCACGGTGATGATATCGGAAATTCCCTGCACGCCTTGCCGTAAAATCTCATCTACATAAGAAAAGGATTCTAATAAAGTTGTTTTCTTATCAATCAATTGTAAAAGACGATCATTAGGGATAGTAATAATAGTATCTACTTTATCCACTAATTGTTCTAATGCTTTTTCGGCTATGGATCGTCGCTGTGCGCCTTCAAAACTAAAAGGTTTGGTAATCACAGCTACGGTTAAGGCGCCTGAAGCTTGAGCTAACTCTGCCACTAAAGGACTCGCCCCTGAACCAGTACCACCACCCAAACCGCAAGTTAAAAACACCATATCAGCACCTTTTAAAGCCTCCTTAATTTCCTCCTTATTCTCCTCTGCTGCTTGAGCGCCTGTTTCTGGGTCCATACCAGCCCCTAGTCCCCTTGTAGTTTCTTGCCCGATTTGGACTTTAACCGACGCCCGTGATTGATGTAGAGCTTGAGCATCGGTATTAATAGCCACAAATTCTACTCCCCGGCTTTTAGCTGAAATCATTCTATTGATAGCCGCCCCGCCAGAACCACCTACACCGACGACCTTTATTTTAGCAAATGTTTCAATTGCTGGTTTTATTTCCATAAAATATAAAAGATTAAGGGATTAAAGATTTAAACCATTGTTTAACTTTACCAGTTACTGCGCCTAGATGGGATAAATTAACTGACCAGCCAACACCACCTTTGCCCGATCTGGCCTCATAGCCCCATTTAGCTAACCCGATAGCTGTGGTAAAAGCTATATCGTTTATTTTTTCCAAAGGACTAGCTACTTCTACCGGGTAACCTAAAGAAGCCGGCAGTCTGAATTCCTGCTTGGCTATATCTACTAAACCAGATAATTTAGCGCCGCCACCGGTTAAAATTACTCCAGCTGGTAAACTACCAGAACGATCAATCTTAACTAACTCTTTGTCTACTAAATTAAATATTTCGATTAGCCTTGCTTCAATTATTTCTGCTAAATGTTTGCGCGATACCATTCCTTCCTCTAACGAAAGTTCTGACAAATCTATCTCCTCTCGTTTACTAATATCAGAAGCTTTGGCGTGTCCATATTCAATTTTTAATTTTTCAGCCAGATCAATAGAAGTTCTTAAGCCAATAGCAATATCGTTAGTAATATGACCAGAACCGACTGGCAAAATAGCGGCATGTAATGGATCGCCATCTTCAAATACTAATAGGCTGGTGGTAGCGCCACCAATGTTAACTAAAACTGCTCCCAACTCCCTTTGTCGCCTGATTAAAACAGCTTCAGCGTTAGCTAAAATAGCTAAAACTAAATCATCAATATCTACACCGGTGCGATAAACGCATTTTGTTAGATTTTTAATATGCGAAGTTTGCCCTTCAATGATTTGCGCTTCTACCTCTAACCTTACTCCTGTCATGCCAACCGGATCTTTAATGCCCGGTTGATTATCAACAGTAAAATTTCTAGGCAAGACGTGTAAAATTTCATAACCCGGCGGAGTAGCTACAGCTTGAGCTGCTTCTACCACCCGATCAACATCTTGTTCTTTAATTTCGCCGTCAGCTTTAGACACAGCGATAACGCCATGACTAGCTTGAGCTAAAATATGACTGCCATTAATACTCACCCAAGCGTGTTCTACGGGAGCTCCAGTCATGCGCTCTAATTTTTCCCAAACAGAAGATATTGCTGACACGGCCTCCTCAATACTAGTTACTACCCCTTTATGAATTCCTTGAGAAAAAACTTCCGCTAAGCCAATAACATGGAGGTGTCCCCCTCCGTTGGCTTGAGCTACAACCGCCCGAATAGCAGTTGAACCAATATCTAAACCGGTAATTAAATCTGGTGATCTCATAGAGTCTAATCTCTCTATATATTATAAACACCAAATCAAATACCGTAAAGAATAGCTATTGAATAATAAAATTGTTCAGCCAGCCAAGATTGATGACTGATTTTTTATTTATTACTAAGAATAAATTGTTCTAACTGATTCATCTGGCGCCATTGTTTTAAAGTCTGATGATCAAAACCTAAAAGATGAAAAGTACCGTGTATCACCAAACGATTCAATTGCTGAGCGACAGACACCCCCTCTATCCGGGCTTGTTTTTTGGCATAAGGCAGACAAATGATAATCTCACCCATCAAGGGTTGATGATCATAAGTAAACGATAATACATCCGTCACATACCGACGGCTTCTATATTCACTATTTAATTTTCTAATAACTTTCTCATCAACTACTACTAAATTAATCCCTGCTATTTTTATTCGGCGCTTCTCCAAAGATCGTTTAATTAACACTTTAACCAACTGAAACCAATTAGTGGGTAATTTATATTTACAAGTATTAATTAAACTAATTTTAATTTTTTTAATCTGATTTGATTTATTCATTAATCTATCATTTATTTTCATTCTGAATCTGTTGGTGTTAACAGCGGACTAAACACTCTATACATCATCTTAAAAGTACTAGCGTAATCCTGTGTTTTGTGAGTACCAATATTATAACTGATATTAACCAACCTGCCTGATAATGATAAATAAAGATTAAGGCCATCAGGACTAACCGCTGTTGTTTTATTGCCAATTTTTGTCGTTGATACTTCTTCTAATCTTAAATTAGTCATCTTGGCATACCACTCTACCACATTAGTAATTACATCATGTTCCGGAAACGAAATTTGCACAAATTCATCAGTGGCGGAAACAAAACGTATTTCCTCTGGTTCCTGACCAGGAACTAACTGCCAACTAATTGGATAATAAATAGTATAATCACCATTACTACTGGTATATTTGGTAACTGCTGCGGAGTCAAATAATTTTTTACCTTCGCCATGAGCAGGATCATAAGCATTAATTACTTCCGTGCCATCAGGATAAGAATCGCCATCAGTATCTGGATTATTAATGTCCGTACCATAAATCAACTCCTCTATATCAGTTAAACCATCGTCATCACTGTCTAAACTTAAAGGCGGAGGAGTGGTTCTAATTTTAGTAGTATCATCTGGTGTTATTTCTAAACCCTCCTCTTTATCAAATCCTGCTGGTGTGTAAAAATGTAATCCGGCAGATAATAAACCAGCTATCCCTTCCTCTAAGATAAAGGTAATTTTATAAGTTAATCCGGCCGTACTTGAGTAAATGTAATTATTAGTATCGCCAGGATCTTTGGGCACTGGATCTAGATATACTGGTTGTTGGGGAAATTTGCTAAAATCTGCCGCTGATAAAGTCTCCGCACCAGTTAAACCCAAATTTGTCCCACTGGTACTAATAGGATATGTTCCCTTGTTTTTGTAATACAAATCTAATGCCAAACCAATCTTACCTATATCAAAATAACGCTGCTGATCCCTTTCTTTAGCGGTGGTTTGTGGCGGTGTTGGTTCTTGAGGTTGTTGCGCTACAGGAGGATTATTAACTAATGGTTGATTATTGGTCGGTTGGTTATTTTTACTATTCTGCCATAAAAAATAGCCGGCCGTACCTAAAGCCGCCACTACCAAAGAGCCCATCATTACCCAGATCCAAACCTTGCTGGACGATTTTGGTTTTTTATCCATAACAGAACCTGATGGCGTATAATCATGCACTAAGGAAGGCATGGTGTAAATTTCACCAATCGGCCGGTTGTCATCAGCCAACAGAACGGCTTGTTCAACCGTCTCCACGGCCTTTGTTGTTTCATTTTTCTTACCTAAACCAAACATAAAAATGATTACGTTATTAAAAATTTTATTTGCAAATAACCTTTTCTACGGTTCCATCTGGCAAAGTGAAAGTTGATCCTACTCCTTTAGACAATACGAGAGTTGCCAAGAGATAACTCTTGAGATAAGGTTTACTCACTAATTCCTGATTATTTTGTCCGCTAAGAGTATAATATTGATCTAAATAAGTCTTAGATATATCACAAATTACATTACGCTGTGAACCAGTTTGCAAATCAATACCTAACCCACTTACTTGACATAAGCCACTATTAGAAGAATGAATCTGAAAATCTACATACTTATCAGGATAACGGCTGTCTACCGCCAAACTAATCTTGGCTTGCTGACAAAGCTCAAAATTCTGTAAAAAACATTGGTAAGCTTTTACTGATGCCTCATCTGAAGAATACATATTCTCACTAGCGGAAACAAAAGCTATGGCCTTGCCACAATCTACAACAGTACTATTATCAATATCTTTAATAATATTATTAATCCCTTCCATGTTTAATTCCTGATTAGGTAACTGCAATAACTTGGCTCCTTTGGTGGAATTATTAGGATCATAACCATGATTAATTTCTTCTCCGTCCAGGTAACCATCGCCATCAGAGTCTGGATTTAAAGGGTTAGTGTACCAAAATTTAACTTCTTCTCCGTCAGTTAAGCCGTCGCTATCAGAATCTGGATTATCCACAAACGTTCCTTGCTGTACTTCTTCTGAATCAGACAAACCATCGCCGTCATAATCACGCGCTTCTGGCGGCATTTCATTATTAATATTAATAGAAGTATTGTTATTATTCGTCGATAGCGTAGTAGGAGTATTAGTATTAACCTCTACTCCTTTATTTGAGGCTGATTTACTAAACCACCAATATGCCCCTGCTCCACCTGCTCCTACCACCAAAATTATAACTACTATCCACAGCCATTTTTTACTGCCATGATCTCCCGGTTCCAACGGCATCAAAGGCGGCGGCACAGACAAATCCCGTGATATTCCAGCCATAAACGAAGGTGGTTGTGGTATTGGTGAAGGAGACGAAGATGGTGACATGGAAAATGATGAGGGTGATGATAACGGCGAAGACTGCCCGGGTGCTGCTGGAGGCGGAGTAGCTCCAGTTGGTGGAGTTGATGGTGAACGAACTGGCGCGCCAGCTTCTGTATCAGCAAAAATATCTTCAATTGGTGACTTGGGAGAGGATAATAAATTATCAAACATATATTAATATTTTAATCATAAATTAAATTGTCAAGAATTATCAATCTGCTAATACCTGTCTGAAATAAGCCGTGACTGAACGATTGGTTGTCATGGAAACAGTACAAGTTAAACTGTTGCCAGAACAATCACCGTCCCAATAGTTAAAAGGAGCATGTAGGCTGTTACTAGCAACTAAGGTTACTGTGGCACCAGGAGAATATGGCTCATAACAATCAACGCCACAGGAAATACCGCCAATATTTGACGAGGTTACTGTTCCGGGGCCAGATTTAGTAACAGTCAAGGTAAAGCCTGGTTCAAATCGAGCATTAACAGTACGATCAGCAGCCATGGACAACCTACAAATTGGAATATTACCAGTACAAGCGCCACCCCAAGCCCATAAAACTACGCCCGGCACATTAATTTGGGGACTTAAGGAAACTGTAGTGGTGGAAGCATAATTTGCCGTACATTCGCTTTCACAACTAATACCGGCTGGGTTGCTGATAATATAAGTATTAGCTGATTTGGCTGAACCGTGAGTAGCTACATTTAAAGTATGCGCCGCAGCAAAATTGGCCGTAGCTATAGTATCGGCAGTAATAGAAAAAACACAAATATTACTAGCGTTGCCGCCTTGGCAAGAAACACTAGTCCAACCGGTAAAAATATTACTGCCGCTAACGGTAGCAGTTAAAGTTACATTACTGCCGTGATTATAAGTTTCCGTGCAGTCGCCTGGACAAGCAATACCGCCAGCGCCAACTGAACCACTGCCGGCTGGATTGATATTAACCTGCAGGTTCCTAGGCGCTAGAGTAAAATTGGCCGTAGTTGTAGTATCGGCAGTGATAGAAAAAACACAAATATTACTAGCGTTACCGCCTTGGCAAGAAACACCAGTCCAGTTAGAGAAAACATAATTACTGCTGGGCTGGGCTTGTAAAGTAATTGTGGTGTTTTGCTCATAGTTTTGCTGTTTGATAGAACAAGCTCCATCACACACTAACGAACCAGGATTAATGATTATAGTACCCGCTGTTGCTACTGGTTGTTTTTGAACACTCAAAGTATAACTTGGCAAAGAAAAACTGCCGCTGATAGTTTTATTGCCATTAATGTTCAAATAACACAAACCAGTACCGCTACAATCTGAGGAATTCTGCCAACCAGCGAAAATATAAGGAGCTGTAGCTGTGGCTTGCAAAGCCACGTTTGTGTCATAAGAATAAGTAGCAGTACAGGTATTAACACCGTTGCCACAATTGATTTTGCCAGCATTATCTTTAATAACACCATTGGCTGGCGCTATGTTATTGTTAACTGTCAAAGTATAATTTTGGGCCTCAAACGTTGCGTTAACGTTTTTGTTAGTATCTATAGTCACATTACAAGTTGTGCCTGACACATTGGTGCAGCCTAACCAGCTGATAAACTTATAACCAGTCCCTGCTGTAGCAGTTAAAGATACTGGGGTGTTTGGGGGATAATTAGCTGTACAAATCCCTTCGGTATTTGAACAATTAATACCATTACCAGTCACTTGACCAGAACCAGCGACTATTACATTTAATTTATAAGTAAGCGGAACTTGATTAAAAGTGGCTGTAACTGTCACAGGAGTGGAACTATTATAAGTGAAAGTACAAATACTATTATTACAACTGGCAACGTTAGCTGGTTGGAAAGACCAGCTACTAAAAACAGAACCGGTTCTAGCAGTAGCATACAAAGTTAATGGCTTACCAATTTCAAAACTATTTACACAAATCCCGCCAGGACAATCAATGCCAGTAGGATCACTGTTTACCCAGCCAGAACCTTTAGTAGGATCATTGTTAATATTTACCGTTAGTTGATATTTCTGTAAAAAACTACCTCTAACTGTTATATTTTTAGTAAGAGTTAAAGTACAAGTATCGGTACCGCCACAAAAAGGATCATACGTATTAGTAATATTATTCCAAATGCTCCAACCAGAAAATTGATAATTATTGCCAACCTCTAACATGGGTCTTAAAGTCACTAATTGACCATAAGTAAATGTCTGGCTACAATCGCCAGGACAATTAATACCGGCTGGATCACTAACAATACTTCCAGCAGAGCCATGCCGCTCTACTGTTAAAGTGGCTGGCTTTAAATTAAAGATAGCTGTCACGTTTTTGATGCTACTCATAGTAACCTGACAGTTTCCGCTTATATTAGTACAAGCCCCTCCCCAACCAGCAAAAACTGAACCGACTCCTTCAGCTGCTTGTAAAGTAACCACTGTATCTTTAATATAACTGGCGGAACAACTAGAACCACAATCAATCACCGGGTCGTTAGGCGCAATACTTAATACTAAACCAGCACCAGTGCCTTGCAAAGATACATTCAAATTATATTTAATTATGGGCGGTTCAAAAGTAACTTTGATTGTTTTGTTAGATGATAAAGTCACAGTGCAGATTAAACCAGATACCGCATCGCAGCCGCTCCAATTTTTAAATATCTGATCCCCATCAGGAGTGGCGATTAAAGTAACCACGGTATCGCTAATAAAACTATAAGAATCACCACCTGAAGATATATAAGACCCTGGTTGAATAGATATAAAGCCATTACCAGTTACAACTGTAGTTAAAGTATATTTTTTAGCAAAGCGAGCCACTATAGATTTGGCGCCGGTCATTTTAACACGGCAGTCAGTGCCATCAGGATTTTCCACAGCATTACAGCCGATCCAACTAATAAAAGCTGAACTAGTATCAGGATTAGCACGCAAAACTACTTCCTGATTACTACCAAAAGCAACCGAACAAGTAGACCCACAATTAATACCTGCGGGAGTGCTCGTTACAGTACCACTACCATTACCAGTCCGAGCTACTGACAAATTATAATTTGCTACTGTACTAAATTGGGCGTTTACTGATCTGCTGCTATCCATGGTTACTAAACAATTACCTTGAACCACTTCAGCGCACCCCCCCCAACCAACAAAAGCAGAACCAGAAACCGCTTGAGCTGTTAACTTTACCGGCTGACCACTAATAGTGTAAGTAGCGGAACAAGCATTACCACAACTTACTAAACCATCTTCACTGGTAATAATACCAGCACCTTCTTTAATAATACTTAAGGTAAAGGGTGGTGTTACGCTAACTTTTTTCCACATTATTTCCGAATCCTGACAAATAGCAGAAACTTCCGGTGGTTTATTTAAACCAGCGCCCCGCCAAGTAGAGCCTTTGAATTCAGGATTAAAATATAGTTTACTAGAACCTGCTCCAGTGGCTTCATATAAATAAATATGAGAATCTGCCGGACATTTAAAATCCTTAGCATTTTCATTCCAGCAAGTAGCGGCATCATAACCTGCAAAACCAGTGCCACTACAGTTATTAAAACCGTTTAAAGGATCAACCGGTAATTTTTTCCCTAATGCCGCGCCTAAAGTCTGCTGCCATGAATTCCAAGCGCTAGTTGACCATTTGGCCAGATAAGTACCAGCCAGTAATTGAGGCAGGGTATAATTATGTGTCTTACCATATTGTATCAAATATTTCTCTATGGTATTCAAATCCACCAAGCGCTGCATATCACGCTGTAATTTAGTTTTGTTTTCGGAAGTTAAATTAATATTAAATTGCCAATTAGCCACTAGCTGATTATAAATGTTCTGGGCGATAGCAGTAGCCCCGTGATTAACTGATAATAAATGTTCATGACTAGAAATAATATGATTAGCGATAAATTTCTTAGCATTCAAAGCCGAAACATATAAAGTCTGGCCACCAACGCCTGCTGGATAACCATCTAAAGTAGTGGGTTTAACTGACACATACCTTCCTTCTTCTATAGTTTTTAACCAGTCAGCAGGAATAAGACGATCGGGATTAGGAAAAGATTTAAGCCCTATAACATCTTTGGTGTCAAAAAGATTAAATAGTTTTTCATTATCCTTGTCTATAACCTTCACCAAGGCAGGCAAAGCACCGCTTAATTCCCGCACCTCTATATTGTCAAATAAAACAGGATCTGTTGGAGAAATAGGATGAACTCCCAAACAAATAGTATACTTATCGTTATCTTTTGTTTCAAAAACCACTCCGGCTTTTTGCCAACCAGCAGCTCCGTTGGTTAAATGTGTCCAGTGTGTCCAAGGAGAAGCGCAATCATTATTGGAAGTAGGAAATAATATTGGTATCGCCTTGTTGGTTGAATTAATGAGACTATTATAAAACTGAACTGAAGCATAATAGGTAGTATTTTTCTTTAAACCTGTTATCTGCTGTTTGACCATACGCCTAACGCTGCCGCCAGAATATTCTTTGGTAATTTGTAAAACATTATTATCATTATTTTGTGATAATCCTGGTATAGCTGCGGGTGTTACTACTGAATACCAAGCGGTATTATCAGTGCCGCTATTTTGCCATCCAGTAAGGTCATTAGTGAAACTGCCGTTAGTTATAAAATTAATATCGCCCGTAGCAGCTGTTTGAGCTCGGCAATAACGTAAACGATAATTATAATTACTATCTACAAATTCCCAAGGCACTTCACATAAGAAAACATCCAAAGCCGCCTCGGCAGCTAAAGTTCCTGAACCAGGAGCTGAACCAATGGCTTTAACCTTTAAAGTGTTTTGTCCATTTTTGTTGCCAACCACCACCAGAGTAGTAGGATCAGGAGCCGACGGAGCAATACTTACTAAACCAGCTGGCGTGGCGCTCCAATTATAAGTAGCAACCAATGGTTGATTATCAGCAGCATAAACTTGAGCCGAAAAATTAACTTGTTCGCTGGGTTTAGTAAAACTATAAGAGGCGGGGGTTATAGTGATCTTGGATAATTTACAAATATCCGGACCGGTAGTAAAAATTGTGACACAACCAGCTGGCGATAAAGCGCAATTTAAAGATTCGCCAACCGCGCCTTTGACTGTATTTTCCACAGTCAACTTATATAGTTGATTAACCTCCAATGGCTCATCTGGTATAAAAGCCACAGCATCAAAACTATCTTTTTTAATAAGTTTAACTTTACCAGAAACATTTACTGTTCCTTTAGTTAATTTAAAATTTGTTGCGGAAACTGAATTAGAATTAAGATGACGATTAAAGTTAGCCACAATTTCCGCATTGCGGCAAACATTAGTATCATTATTAGCAGGCTGAAAAGAAACTAGCAACAAATTGCCAATACCGCTGCTACTCTCTTCTACAATAAAAGCCAAAGGATTACTAACTAAAGTTAATACTTGTTTAGCTTCATCCCAGCCGCCAATACAAGTATCGCCAAATTGGATCTTGGGAAATTTACACTCAAGGCCAACAACTTTGGTAAATTCTTTTTCAACTGTGACATCGCCAGAGTTAGTGGTATTGGGGATGGGAGATAAATTAATAGCTGTGCCAGACCAAGCAGCTGATAAATCTCCGGAGTTAGAAAACTTAACTTTAGAACCAGCTGCTTTAGTTAACCCAAAATTTTCTCCAACCAACTTACCATTATTATATGGCAAACTAGTACGCACAATGGGCTTGGTGCTGGTATCAGGCACTATTCCACATAAACCCGGCCCTAAAGGTAAATTAGAATTATAATTAAATTCTTTGGAATTACTAGATAAATTTGGCGGGTCTTCGGAATTAACAGTAACTTGACTAATAAATTCTCCGCTGCCCAAATTGGGCACTTTTACCACAATTTGTTTATTAGTCCACCAATTAAAATCAGAACAAGTATCAGGTAAAGGATCAGCCGAAACTAAAGCTCCGCCCGAATCAGTAAAAACCACACTGCAAGGATTGCCTACTGCCTCTAAATAATCACACCAACCAAAATTTCCGCCTTTAATAGTTACCCAAGTTCCGCCAGGGCCAGTATTAGGTAAAATATCAGTAATAAATGGTGTACCATAATACTGTACCTTATTAGAAGCAACTGGATTATATCTTCCATCATTAGTAGCATCAACTTCAACCCATACCTCGCCTGAATGCGGTTCAGTCGGCACTTTATAAATAATTTCTTTATTAGTCCATTTGGTTACTAATCTTGAATCGCCATCAATTGGACCACTAACAAACCGACCGAAAGGAAAATATAGAGTACCAGCTTTTTTGGTATCACTAAAATTATAACCTTTAATGGTAATACTGGTTCCAGCAGCTCCATAATTAGGGACCATAGAACAAATACCCGGCTTAATTTCATTAGTAACAGTAAAAACCGGCTTAAGGCTATCAGGATTAGCCGCCGAAGTTCCTCTGCTGGTAATTACTTCTACTTTATAAGTATCGCCAATTGCTCCTTCTGCTAATAAATTAGGCGAGGTAATAATAATTTCTTTATTACTCCAAGAGCCACAATCACCACGCACGGCCTGAATTCTTTTGTTAGTGACTGTGTTAGTAAACCACACCGATCCGCTAGAACCAAAATCATCACCCCTTAAAGTAATAACTGTTTTCATATCTTTCTCTGCCCGACCAGAAGTTGGAGTCATGCCGGTGATCTTGGGTGGTCCGGCTAAACCTCCTGGCCCATCTCCTTCGCCCACAGTAATCAAACTCTTGGCTGACAAACTTGCTGCTTGAGTAATTCCTACGTTTACCTCAGCTGGCGTTTCGGTGGCACTGTCGCCTGTAACTTTTATCTTATTAACTACTGGTGGATTTGTAGCCGACATGCTGATATGAATATCGTTTTCATTCCAGGTCCAAGAATAATCTGCCGGGTCTAATGCCACGCATTGGGCAGTATAAGCGCTACCTGTTAAGTCACGCGAATCGCCAATAGCCACACGGGTCTGGCTAGGAGAAATTCCTAAACTGTTTACCTGACAATTTTCGCTAGCCGAACTCACGCGCCAGTGCCATTCATAAGGTGCTGTCATTTTAATACCATAAATACTTTTGACTTGATCACTAATTACCACCCGATACCAATAGTCGTCGGTTAAAGCGGAGGGGTTTAGAATAAATCCTTGCACTTGACCTTTGCTGTTTAATTGTGGCGATAAAGTATAAGTTTCATTACTACCACAATCTGCAGCTACATCAGTAGTAAAGGTGTCGCCTTTATTACAAGGTATAATGCTGACGTTACCAACAAAAGAATCTTTATCCATCGGCAAAGTAAAACGCGCCATTATTTGAGCTTGGGGACAAACTTTTTTACTGCCTGGCGCCGGACTGGGGCTGGGAGTATTAGTTTTACATTGCGCATAAGAAACTACTTGCGGTGGTATATTTGTAGCACCAGAACCACCAGCAATATCTTTTACTTGAAAAGGTTTACAATTTGAAGTCAGATCTTTACCACTAATTCGCACTTTAGCACATACTTGCCATCTGCCTTGGCCTAAAGCATTGATATCAGAAGTGGTTGTAGGAGTTTGGGAAACAATTTTATCATTGCTCCAAGAAGTATAATCGGCACTCTTGGGTTCTAAACTAATATTGTTGCCATTAAAATTAAGTTTACTATTAGCTGACTTGGTATTGCCAAAATTTGTACCTACTACTGTTAGAGACAAGGGTAATAAATCGGGCGGCGGCGTACCTGAAATTCTGCCGCTGGTTGGAGTAATACTGCAAATACCCGGACCCGGCGGATTATCATTAACAGCAAACTGCCAATCCTGATTGCTACGACGGCCAGAAGTAGTTTTTAATTCTACCGGATAATTAGCCAAAGCTAGACTATCGGGAATTTCTACTAAAACATTGGTCTCGTGCCACCAATCAGAGCATAAACCAGGAGGTATTCCTGCAGTAGTATCAAATAATAATTGACCCGGGCTGCTGCCAAAATTCCAGCCAATAGCACTAACCCATTGCCCTTTGCCGCCGGAAGTGGGCGATAAACTATCAATATAAGGACTTAAAATAGTAAACGGATCTTTCTCGTTAGAAAAAGTACTGGCGATGCTGATTTTTACCTTACCCGCTCTTACGTCACTAGCGTCATAATCATCCTGCGGATAAGCCGGACCAGTAGTGGCGCTTACTGGCACCTTAATTTTAATAGTATCTTCGGTAATGGTAGGATCTATAGCTTTACAAGCGTCTTCGCCCCAACAAACTAAATTGTTGCTATCATCAAAACTGTCATTACCAGCGGCAAAATGATTAAAATAAACCTCACCTGGTAAAGCAAAGAAATTTTTACCTGTTAGAGTAACCATATCAGAATAATATCCTTGGGCTGGAGTAATACTATCAATCACTGGTTCACAATTCTCTGTGACACCAGTTTCAAACTGCCAAACTTCGTCTGCTACCATAGGAATGGAACAAGCGTCTTGAATGCCGTGATTCACAGCGCCGGCAGTATCTCCTTTTAAGGTAACACGATATTTAGTATTAGATTCTAAAGCAATAATCTTACCTTGAGCATCAACTGGATTATAACTGACTGTTTTGAAATCGTTAGTAAATCTGGGCTTGCTTAAAGATACTGGCATTGCTACTGTTCCATCGGCTTTTAATTTTTCTAAAATAACGTTTCCAGCAAAACTGATGGATAACATTGGTTCGCTAAAAGTAGCGCCAATTGCTATCCGACGACAAACCAAATTGGCGCCAGCTCCTGGCTGTTTAGTTGTTACTGTAGGCGCGGTACTGTCTGATTCAGTACCGGTGGTAAACCACCACTCCTTGCCCATGCTGGGATTACGGAAAGAAAACCTGGCTCCGGTGTCAGGATTAACACCGGTTAAATTACTCAAAATCACGTGGTATTTAGTATTTGGCTCAAATTCATGGTTAACGTGAGTAAAAGCTAGATATTCAGAATCATTACCCGGACCATACTTATCAGTAGCAGCATTATAAAATAGAGAGCCATCAGAATCTTTCTCTATGCGAAAACTGGTTTTATCAACCGGCGATGACCATAAAACAGTATAATTAAACCCGGCTTGCACCGCCATACATAATTTAACATTGCTTTGCGTAGGCGAAATCCAAGTGGCGCGCAAATAATCAGAACCGCCCAAACTGCCTGAACACGGCGGGGTGGTACAACCACCAGAGCCGCCATTGTCGCCATGGAGAGCGTCTTCTAGATTACTAAAAATAAAACTAGCCAGAACAAAAGAAGCTAGAATAATTACTAAACCTATAAGGCCGCTGGATAAAATCTTTTTGGCTTTAGCCACTTGCTCGGCATTGCCTCGAGATAAAAGCCAAGTTACCCCACCATACAAAACTATCAATAAGGCGATCACGCCCAAGATACTTAAAAAGACATTAATAACTTTTCCTATAGTCTGAATCAAATCTAAATTGGTACCAAGGTTAAGATTGCCTTCTAGATTTCCCAGACCACCATTAGTTTGCGCCAAAACAAAAACTGGCACAATTAATAAAATAATACTCACTGTCCATAAGACATATCGCCGATAAAATAATAGTTTATTGTTTACTTCCAACATAATTTTATTAATCAGTTAAAATCTCCTTGGCCACTTGGCTAGCTGTTTGACCATCTAAACTGGAACCAAACTGAGTCAACAAAGCTTTAATTAATTTACCCACATCGGTAACGCCAGATAAATTAAGTTCCTGCTTTAACCTAACTGTCACCTGTTTTATTTCCTCCAAAGAAGGTGGGGGTGGTAAATATTTTTCTATTTCGGCTTTTTCTCCTAATTCTTTTTGTGCTAATTCTTCTCTTCCTCCTTCAAGATATAAATTAGCCGCCTCTTGTCTCTTTTTGGCCTCAGTGCGAATAATCCTTATCGCCTCTTCTTCGGTTAACTCCTGTTTTTGACTATGCAGTTTGATTTCCTGATTATGCAAACTGCTTTTTAAACCACGCAAAACTAAAACGCGCTGTTTTAGATGATCTCTTACAGCTTGTTTTAACTCGGCGTCTATCCGCTCGAGAAGTTTGGACATAATTTTTATTTAGGTAAACCGCGTTTTAATAAATTACGAACTTTAATGGAGTTGCTTTTTAACTCTTCTTCTGTTAATTGTCCGGTTTTACGCAAATACTCCTTTCGTTTAGTAATCATTTGTCCGCGTACAGCGGCTTGTCTTAGCTCCCTCTTAGTACGGGGCGTCTCATAAAAACGTCGCTTTTTAGCGCGTAAAATGACTCCTGATTGCTGTACTCGTTTATTAAAGCGTCGGATTAAACTCTCTACTGATTCATGTTCTCGTCGTTTAACCTCAACCACAAAGATGTCACCTCCCTATTCCAAGATAAATTAATAATAAATCACTATCTATATTATAACTATTTTTTCTATTATCGTCAAATATAAACTTCCCCCAATCTGAATATCATAATCAAATTAGCTCTTTTATTAAAAAATAACTTATGATGCTTTAAAATAGATAAATGGCTGATATTTAACCCGAAGTGGTTAAACTGGATTTCTGGCTTAAGCGTTTGATAATTTCGGGAAGTATTTTGCGTATATCCACTGTTTCTTGAATACCATTTTCCATATCTCTAATAATAACCGTTGCGTCCATCAACTCTTTCTGCCCTAATACTAAAGCAAAACTAGCACCTAATTTATTAGCTATTTCTAATTGCCCCTTCAGTCCATTCTTAGTAAAGCTTTCCGCCACTTTAATACCCGCCTCTCGAAGTTCCTCAAATAATTTTAAAGCCTTACGTCTAGGTTCATCACCTAAACTAGTAATAAAAATATCCGGTTTAGATAAGATCGGCACAGCTATTTGCTTCTTTTTGAGTTCGGAAACCAAACGTTCTATACCTAGACCAAAACCTATGGCTGGTGTAGCTCGACCTCCCAGTTCCTCTACTAAATTATCATACCTGCCACCACCGCCCAAGGAAGCAACCGCACCCTCTTCTCCCCAAATCTCAAACACGGTACGAGTGTAATAATCAAAACCACGAACCAAATAAGGATTAAGTTGATAAGTGAATTCTACTTCATCTAAGTGTTCTAATAATTTAACAAAATGATTGCGGCACGGTTCGCATAAAAAATCAACTAGTTGAGGAGCGTTTTTACTAATGATCCGACAACTTTCCTCTTTACAATCAAGTAAACGTAATGGGTTACGTTGTAATCGTTGTTTACAATCATCACAGAGATCTGACTTTTTGGTTTTATAAAAATCCAATAACCCCTGCCGATAACGAGGCCGACAAACAGGACAACCAATACTATTAATATTAAAGGTAACTGTTAAAGATAATTTTTTAAACAAGGCGGCAGCGGCCATAATTACTTGGCTATCAACCAAAGCATCACCCTCGCCCAACACCTCAAAATCTATTTGCCAATGCTGACGATATCTACCTGCTTGTGGTCGTTCATGACGAAACAATGGTCCCACGGCATATACCTTAACAGGCTGTGGTAGAGAAACCATACCATGCTCAATATAGGCGCGGGCAATACCAGCAGTATATTCTGGTCGCAAACTTAAACGATCTCCTGATTTATCAATAAAAGAATACATTTCTTTTTCTACAATATCGGTAGCGCTACCGATAGCTCTGGCAAACAAGCTAGTTCTTTCTAAAATAGGAGTATCAATATGTTCAAAACTATAACTTGAAGCCACCTCTTCTACTGTGGATAAAATAAATTTCCAATATGGCCAATCTGCTGGTAAGATATCATGCATACCACGCACTGACTGAGGAATCGTAACTTTTTTAGTTACGGTTGTTTTTTTATCTTCGTTTTTAGTTGACTGAGGACTAATTGACATAATTTTATAAAAATTCTTATCTAGATTGGGTGGAAAACCATATCCATCTATCAACCGGCCAAGCTCTAATCCAGGCGCGACCAATAATATTAGTTTTCTTAATAGGACCGAAATTACGAGAATCAAGGCTAAAATCTCTATTATCACCTAATAGATAATATTCATCATTTTTTAATGTTATGTCAATATTACCGGAAGTTAAAACGCTGACAGATAAATAAGGCTCGGTTAACTCATTAAGTTTCCCGTCTGCCTCCACAATAAAAACCTTGCCACTATTAACCATTAGATGTTCTCCTGGCATGCCCACTATCCGTTTAATGAAAAACTCCGACGGGTCTCTAGGATAACGAAAGATCACTGTTTCGCCCCGCTGCGGTTCGCGTAGTCTAAAAGACAACTCATCTATTAATAAATAATCATGCTCTAAAAAATTAGGCTCCATGGATTGTCCTTTAACATAAAAAGGCTGCACTAAAAAATAGCGAATCGGCAAAATAATAGCCAGAGAGATAATCGCTACTTTAATCAATTCCCACAAAAAGATTAAGGCGGTTTTTATACCCCCAAAAATGCCTTCTTTAAAATCTGGTGAATTTTTATTGTCCATAAATCTAATTTCTTATTAGAGATAAAATAATCTACTGTTTTATCCTTCGAAATTTCATATAATCCTTTATAGTCCTGTCGTAACTTTCGGCTAAATACATGGCCAGAGCTTATTTCGGAGTAACCCATTTATATTCAGTTAATTCCCTACCATCAAGTTTAATATTATAGGAAGGCGTTTGACAGAGAAGGTTAAAATAAATAAAGTGCGCTGGTCTGTCAAAATCCTGTGAATTTATAAGCTCACCATAAGCAATTACCCCTTTTGATTCAAGCGACAAACCAATCTCTTCTTCCGCTTCCCGTAATAACGCTTTCTCAATAGTTTCACCGGGTTCAATATGACCGCCGGGCATGGTCCATTTATCATGCCATTTTGGAGATCTAACAAGTAGTATTTTGCCTTCGGGATTTTCAATAATGGCCGATCCAACAACCTCCACTCCTCTTGAAAACTTACGCTTTTGTCTAGACATATATATTATAGATTATTTTAACATGAAATGGTGGACGGTGCAGGATTTGAACCTGCGACCCCTGCAATGTGAATGCAGTGCTCTACCACTGAGCTAACCGTCCTGTAATTAATGGTTCGTTGACATTAAGGCAAGCCCAATGTTACCATCTAACTATACGTCTGTAAAGATACGTTATGGATTTATCACCTCAAATAAGCCAGCCGCCTACGCCCAAAGAAACCACGAGGGGAAAATTTATTTTATACTTCCTCATAATTTTAATTTTGGTAATACTTACCTGGTGGTCAAGACAACCGCACATTCAAGCTACTCTAGTCGACTGGAATAAACGTTCTGTTTGGGAAAACATCGCGCGACTAGTGAGTAGCGCTGATAAAGAACTTAAAGGAGAAACAGAAGAAAGAATTAATATTCTACTCTTAGGAATGGGGGGCGTTAAGCATGATGGACCATATTTAACTGATAGTATTATGTTGGTGAGTTTGAATCCTAAAACTACCGAGGCGGCTATCTTATCTATACCACGAGATCTGTCCACTTATATACCAACTGTAGGATGGAAAAAAATTAATAGCGCCAATGCTTTTGGCGAAGCGAAACAAAAAGGTAATGGTGCTAATTTAGCCAGTCAAGTAGTGGCTGATACTTTTAGTATACCTATACATTATTATCTACGTGTTGATTTTACCGGTTTTGTTGGATTAATAAATCAGCTAGATGGGGTAAAAATAAATATCGAACATTCTTTTGTGGACAATGAATATCCTACCGAAGATAGTAAAATCACCACGATTAGTTTTAATGCCGGTGAACAAATTCTGTCTGGAGAACAAACATTAGAGTATGTCAGGTCGCGGCATGGCTCTAATGGGCAGGGGTCGGATTTTGCTCGAGCTAAACGTCAACAACAAGTGATTATAGCTTTGAAGCAAAAATTATTAAAATTATCCACTTTTCTTAATCCCAGTTTAATAATCAAGCTATATCACACTTTTCAAGATAATATTGAGACTAATTTAGAAACCTGGGAAATTATTCGGCTATCCGATTTATTTAAAAATTTAAATACCGATAAAATTTATCATCGTACACTAGACACCTCCCCTAACGGTCCTTTAATAGAAACCAGGGGTAACGATGGCGCTTATTTATTAGTACCTAAAAACGGTAATTATGAAGAACTTAAAAGTATTGCTAAAAATTTACTAAAGTTCTCTGCTGTCTTCCAAGAAAAAGCTAAGGTGGTTATTGAAAACGGTACCAATCAACCAGGTTTGGCTGAACAAACTGCTACTTGGTTAACTAATGAGGGGCTAACCGTGCTTTCTTATGGTAATGCTGATAAAAAAGATTATCCTAATACTTTAATTTATAAAGTGGATGCTGTTGATAAACCAGCTTCTCAAAAAATCTTAGAAAAATTATTAGGTTATAAAACAAACTTAATCACTGGCGCTACTCAACGCCAAAATGAAGACTTTTTAATTATCTTAGGTAACGATATTATTAACCACTAAATCATGCTTCATCCTTTGGTAGCAATTATTGGTCGAACTAACGTAGGTAAATCAACTCTATTCAACCGGCTCACTGGTCAAAATTTAGCTATTACTGATAAACAAGCTGGCACTACTAGAGATACTAATATCATGCCTATGAGTTGGCAGCAAAAAACTTTCTGGTTAGCTGATAATCCGGGTTTGGACAAAAATAATAAGGAAACCCTATCAGTAATCATCAACCAAAATATGATACGTATTTTAAAAGAAGCTGATTTGTTATTATGGGTGATTGACGGCTCTTGTAATCTAACTAGTGAAGATAAAAAAATGTTTGCTAAGTTAAAACCTTTCATGAATAAAATTATCGTGGTAGTAAATAAAATAGAAAATTCTAGACAACGATTAACTTATGAACATAAAAAAATTTTAGGCCTATCAACTACCTTAGTCTCCAGCAAAAACGGAGTTGGCACTGGTGATTTATTAGATGAGATCAGCGTTCGCTTAACTTCTTCCGCCACCATACCTCAAGCTATCAATTTAGCAATCATTGGTAAACCTAATGTTGGTAAATCTTCTTTAGTTAATGCCCTAAGCGGAGAAGAAAGATCCTTGGTGCATACGACTCCCCATACTACTCGTGATAGTCAAAGAAGTTGGATTAATAAATATCAATTAGATTGGTGTCTGATAGATACCGCTGGTCTCCGACGACGAACTACAGCAGCTGATATTATTGAAAGCAAAAGCATTGCCCAAACAATCAATAATTTAGAACAAGCTCAGACAATTATTTTGGTACTAGATGCATCACAACCTTTAAGTTGGCAAGACCAAAAACTGGGTGGTCTAATCTTATCTCAAAATAAACCAACGATTATCGTTTTTAATAAAAGTGACCTGATGGATAAATCTTTAAGTAAAAAGAAACGTGCTGAATTAACTAAATGGCTACCAATGTTAAATTGGGCGCCAGTTATTTTTACATCTGCTATTACTAAAGAAGGGTTAAATGACTTGCTACCTATCGTCATTGAATTAAAAGAACAATATAGTAGCCGGCTGAACTCTAGTGAAGAAGAATTGTTAATTTGTAGTCTAAAACACTTTCTATACCCTAATCCACGTTTTAGCTTTCTAAAATTTTCACAAATTAGTGACAAACCACCAACCTTTCGTATAATATTAAAAGGGAAAGATAAAGTACCTACCGCTCTAGCCACTAGTATGGAAAAACTTGTTAGACAAAAAATAATACGTCTTAAATATACACCCATCAGAATAGAAGTCATCACACGACGGGGTGTTTAATCATTTTAATCATTTTATGAAATTAATCATTGGTCTAGGTAACCTTGGCAAAAATTATGCTGCCACTAGGCATAATCTAGGAGCTATGGTAGTACAATTACTAGCTCAAGCCACTTCGCCTGATGCTAATTGGGATAAGTGGCAAAATCGTGCTTTAATTAGTACTCTAATTATTAATCAACAACAAGTAAAATTAATTCGTCCGCTGACCATGATGAATGAATCTGGTACAACAGTAGCCAAATTAGTTAATTTCTATAAGATACCTACCAATAATCTATGGATAGTACATGACGAATTAGACTTACCTTTTGGTGTTATTCGTCTCTCTTGGCAAAGTTCAGCAGCGGGACATAAAGGAGTAGAAGGTATTATCGAAGAATTAGGTACGACTGACTTTTGGCGTTTTAGATTAGGCATTGGCAGACCACCAGTAGGATTACCGGCTGATCAATATGTACTGGCTAACTTTACTCCTACAGAGCAAGAATCGTTACCACTATTTTTAAGTAAAGCCGTTGCTCGTTTAAAATTAGCCCTAACCGAAGGAGTACAATTTACCATGACTAAATATAATGAGTAATAAAAAACCCACTCCAATAGTGGGTATAAATCTAGATGTTGGTTGCCTACCGTCTCCTACCTGCCAGCACCAAGAACATCTAGATAACTAGTTGCTCTTAAATCTTTAAGCTGTCTCTCGCTTTAGGAGGAGTTGCGAGAAAATCACCGCTGGTAAGTAGGAGACGAAAGGGTCTTTTTAAAACAACTAGTAATTAAAAAATCTTAGCAAAAAGCCGACTTTTTGTCAAGAGTCTACATTTTGTGCCTCATCAAAATCACAATTTACTCCAATCACAACTGGAGCAAAAATTTACTACTGGAGACAAGTTAAACCTGAAATTGCCGTTTAACTTGTCAGCTTTGGCTTACTTGGCTTGGCATCTTAAAACCGATCAGTTTACCGATGGTATTTTTTGGTTTGTTAATGATCACCGGGAAAGAGAGCAAGCCGCTAAATTACTAACTTTTTGGCAACATCAATTAAACCATGCTTCCGCTTTTTGTTTATTTCCAGAAGATTTTTATAAATTTCAAGCCGCAGTTAATCCACGAGGTTTAATTTTGGGCGCTAACGATCACTTAAGTCTGCCGCTACCAGAACCAAAAGTATTACAATCTTGTTTATTACAACTAAAGGTAGGTGAAAAGATCAGTCCGACTAATTTTTTAAAATTGCTGACCAACCTTGGTTACGTCACCGGTCCTTTATCAGATAACGGTGGTTGGTATCAAAAGCGCGGTGGTTTTATTGACTTAGCTATGAATACTGCTGAACTGATAGAAATTGAATTCACTGCCAATAATATAAGTGGCTTAGTTAAAAAGTCGCTAATCACCAATCAACGAACTCCAATTAAAAAACTGACTGTCATTCCTCTACAATTAAAACCTGCTTCTTATATTAATATTGTTGATTACCTTACTGACAAATGTTTATTGTTCTGTCCTACTAATATTATCGCTCAACATTTAGATAATAAACTTGTTCAACAATTAACAGCTAATCCTTTTACCGAAGGGCAAGTTTGGATTGAATCAACACCGCTGTTCGGCGGACGTTGGGAAGAGGTACAACATTTTATTCAACAAGAAATAATTAATGGTTTTAAAGTTATTATTTTAACCCGTGAGCCCATACGTACCGGGCGTTATTTAGGAAAATTAGCTACCACTTGCCAAATTATAACCGTTGATGAAGAAACAGGACCTTTATTAACAGGTTTCCGCAATTATTTAGATAAAGTTACTTTTTTAACCGACCGTAATCTGGCTTGGCAACAAAGAACTTGGGGATCAAACTATGTTTATTTACCATTGAATCACCTAAAGAGAAACGATTATCTGGTGCATATTGATCATGGTATTGGTCGTTTCTTAAGTTTATCCAGCGAAGGTATAGATGGCGCTAAACATGACTATTTTGTTGTTGAATATGCTGAAAACGATAAACTCTATGTGCCAGTAGAAAACGCCGATAGGCTTTCTCGCTATATTGGGCAACCTCATCCTAAACTACACCGCCTACATGGTAGCGGTTGGAGTCAAATCACCAAAAAAATAAAAGAAGAGGCTGGGGTGGTAGCGCGTGAGCTGTTAGAACTCTACGCTAAACGGACGGTAGCTAAAATGACTCCCTGGCAACCTTATGCCGAGGAACAAGAACTATCAGACAATTTCCCCTGGCCACTTACTTCCGATCAACTAAAAGCTTGGGCTGAGATATCTGCTGACCTAGAAAGAGAATTGCCTATGGACAGATTGATCTGCGGTGATGTTGGTTTTGGTAAAACAGAACTAGCGGTCAGAGCTAGTTTTCGAGCCGTACTCAATCGTAAACAAGTAGCTTTATTAGCCCCTACCACCCTCCTCGCTCAACAACATTTTGATACCTTTAGTAAACGCCTGTCCCGCTGGCCAGTAAAAGTTGCTCTCTTAAGCCGTATTCAAGAACCGACGGTAGCCAAAAAAACCGTAACTCAAATAGCGCGTGGAGATATTGACGTTATTATTGGTACTCATCGTTTGTTGTCCAAAGATATTAATATTCCTAATTTAGGCCTACTGATAGTTGATGAAGAACAAAGATTTGGGGTCAAACAAAAAGAAGTTTTAAAAAAGTTAAAACCATCTTTACATGTACTGTCACTGTCTGCTACGCCTATACCGCGAACTTTACACTTGGCTTTATCTGAGATCCGAGATTTAAGTATGATTACTACTCCTCCCTGGGGACGTTTGCCTATCAATACCATTTTTACACCTTACGATCCACAAGTTATTAAAGAAGCGGTAACGCGAGAATTAAAACGCCAAGGACAAGTTTATTATCTAGTTAACCGTATTGCTAAAATTCCTGCCACTTTAATGCGTTTACAACAAATATTGCCTAAAATAAAAATCGGCGTAGCCCATGGCCGCTTGCCAGAAAAAGATTTGGCTAAAATTATGCACGACTTTGATACCCAAAAAATTGACTTATTATTAGCCACCACTATTATTGAAAACGGTTTGGATCTGCCCAATGTTAATACTTTAATAGTGGAAGATGCCGAAACTTTTGGTTTAGCCGATCTTTATCAACTGCGAGGACGAGTGGGACGCAACGACCGACAAGCTTTTGCCTACTTCTGTTTTAATCAAAAAACTAGTTCGCCCATGGCCCAAAAACGTCTGGCGGTCTTAGCTGAAGCTAAAGAATTAGGTAGCGGTTTGCAGGTAGCTTTAAAAGATATGGAATTACGAGGAGCTGGTTCTATCTTAGGCATAGAACAACATGGTGAGATTGCGGCTGTAGGATTACATTTATATAGTCGCCTAATTGCCCAAGCCATTGAAGAGCTAAGAACGGGCTTACCTTTACCAGAAGTACCCGAAGTAACTTTAAGATTACCTTTAGAAGGTCGCGTTTCTCCTGACTTAATACCAGAAGAAAACGAGAGAATAAAACTTTATCATCGTTTAGCTAATATTCGCAGTCGCGATGAATTGAAAAATTTACCAGAAATAATTTTTAATCGTCCGTTAAAAGATACGACCGAAGATAAATTGTTAGATAATCTGCTGACTTTGCTGGAATTAAAACTATTAGCGGAAACTGCCAGATTAACAGAAGTTAGCTACCATCATCAGAATGGCGTGGGAAGATTTGAAATTAAATTTGCCCAACAAACTACAGCTGAATCTTTGGCTCAATTATTAACTTGCGATCCAACCTGGAAATTTTCCACCGATGTCCTGCGGGCAGAATATTCTATTACCAATAAAGACTGGGTGACTTGGTTAAAACGAAGCTTAGAGCTTCTAGGCAAGTAATTCTATGACTAATAATGATTTACCTTATTGGGCAGCTTGGAGTCGTTGTCCTAAAATAGGACCCACGCGTTTTGCCCGTCTACGCCAAGCTTTTTCCAATATGCAAGAAGCTTGGCAGGCATCGGCACAAAACTTTAGACAAATTGGTTTTGATGAACAATTAATCGCCGAATTAGTCCAGCATCGTCAACAAACTGATGTTAAAAAATCTTGGGAAGAAATCCAAAGCCTAGGTATCAATTTAACTACTGTGACCGATGACAATTATCCTCCTTTTTTAAAAGAAATAGCTGATCCTCCGGCGCTACTTTACTGGCGTGGTAATTGGGATTGCGTCAATAAACAAACTTTGGCTACTGTAGGTGCTAGACGTATGACTCCTTATGGTCAACAAGCAGTAGCTTGTTTAATACCACCTTTAGCCTCGGCTGGTCTAACTATAGTCTCTGGTTTAGCTTATGGTATAGATGCTGCTTGTCATCAATCAACTTTAGCTGCTGGTGGTTCTACTATTGGTGTTTTAGCTTGCGGCTTAGATCAAATTTATCCAGCAGCCAATAGACAGTTGGGGCAAAAAATTATCGCCCAAAATGGCTTATTGTTGTCTGAATATTCACCTGGTGTCTTGCCTTTAAAACACCACTTTCCTGTGCGCAATAGAATAATTGCTGGGCTCGCCCAAGCTACCTTAATATTAGAAGCCACGCTTAAATCTGGCGCTCTGATAACTGCCAAGCTAGCTCTGGAATATAATCGTGATGTTTTTGCCGTGCCGGGTAGTATCTTAAGCGAGATGTCACAGGGTACCAACGAACTGCTAAAACTTGGGGCTATTCCGGCTTTAAAAGCTGAGGATATCTTAGCCACTTTTAATCTACGTGTCTCACCAGTTAATTTAACTAGAAAATTAAACGATATTGAAGAAATGATTGTTAATGCTTTAAATGATGAGCCTAAACACGTTGACGAGCTGGCTCGTTTGCTTAACCTGCCGGCTGGTGAAATTACTGCTAAATTAACCTTGCTAGAACTGGAGGGTCTGGTTAAAAACGCCGGCCAACAAAAGTTTATTAAATTGATTTAAATTTTTCCTTGCAACGGCAAGGAAGTTTATGTCTATTGACTGACGAAGTAATCTTTTAACTAAAAAAACAAAGACTCAAACCAAAAGACAGCTTAGTCATTTTTATGTCTGGCCAGACATAAAAATGACTAAGGGTAACATCAAACATACGGACAAATTATCTGCCGCAATTTATGACACCGCCCATGTTTTAATAATCCTAAATATGACTGTAACGTTTCTAGTCTTGGGTATTGGGTCAAACGTCTAAACATTCTCCTTTTAGTAGCC
>CAZMMW010000002.1:0-37330 GCA_964567515.1 uncultured Gammaproteobacteria bacterium
CTAGAAATGGCACCAAGAGTCTTAGAGCGTGTCACCATCGGATGTTGACTGTACAATACTTAAGTATGCGACTGAGCGGGGTTAATTAGCCTCTTACACCAAGTCCCCAAAGAATTTTGTAAACCTTGCTAAATTTTGGTACCAGACCGGGCAACACAGTTAGCTATATTTCAACCACCTGACGATGGAAACCTTTAATAAATAAAAAGACCCGGTGATATTGTTACTAGACTGTATATTTCTTCCTAGTTAAAAACCACAAACTTAACAATAATAATAACCCTGCGATAAACATACCACTACGCACACCTAGGATTAGTAACTGCTCATCAACTCTAATAAATTCCAAAACAAAACGAACTAAAGAAGCTAAAATTAAATAGCTTAAACATATAGCGCCAGCGATATGCGGCTTTTTTATCATCTGCCATAAGATAATGAAAATAACTACCAGTGCCAGAGATTCATATAAAAAAACAGGATGAAACTGTTCAGTTAAAATATATTGAGTTGGTCTAAACTCCGGAGCAATATAAATTCCCCAAGGCAAAGTAGTTGGTAAACCAAAAAGCTCCTGATTAAAATAATTACCCCAACGGCCAATAGCCTGCCCTATAGCCACGGCCGGAGCCAGCATATCTAAAATTGGCCACAATTGGTCTTTATATTTTTTTATATACCACCATACAGCTAGTAATCCTCCTAATAAACCTCCATGGATAGATAATCCACCATTCCACACTTGCCACCATAAATTCGGATCCATTTTAAAAATCGGCCATTCAAATAAAAATACATCTAACAAACGTGCTCCCAACAAACCAGCGATCACTAAAATTAATACTAACATATCGAGTTGAATCAGTGACCTGCCTGACCTATGCCACAGTCTTTCAAAAATTATATATCCCGTTATTAACGCCAACACCACCAACAAACCATACCAGTGTATATTAAACGGACCGATGTTTAATAAAACAGGAGTCGGCTCATAGGTTTGCCAAAACATAAAATTTTTACGTTAGCTACCTAATAATTTCTTTTGAATAATATCTTTAAGTTCGGAAAAACTTTTTTCAAACTGAACTTGCTCTCCATTCACAAAAAAGGTGGGAGTAGAGTTAAGATTACGATTGTTAGCTTCCTGCATATCATTACGCACCACCTGATCTTTGGCTCGTGAATCAAGACAAGCTGTGAATTTGTCCGAATCTAACTTTAGCTCTTTACTGTAACCAATCAAATCGCTACGATCAAAGCGCGGTCGACCACCAATATTTTGATTAGTAAATAACAAATCATGATACTCCCAAAATTTACCTTGATCATTGGCGCATTCTGAAGCTAACGCTGCTCTGAAAGCATAAGGATGAATAGAAACCAAAGGAAAATGTTTATAATATAAAACAACGCGACTGCTAAAAGTGTTTAATATCTCCTTAATTAGTGGCTGTACAGCACCACAGGAAGAGCATTGAAAATCAGAAAATTCCTCTATAATTATTTTTGCTTCAGGTGAGCCAAGACTCGGACGAGGTGTATTGATTTCCGGATACTCTGGTTTATTAGAACCTTGCCAAATAGTCAAGGCTATAATAAATATTACTGCTATAATACCAGACAACCAGCCAATTTTTGCTTGTTTGGTCATATTTTTTACTAATTATTTGTAGTAGTCAAAACTTGATCCAAAATACTCTTTAACTGTTCAATCGGAACAGCGCCTGCTACTGCCTGTCCATTAATAAAGACGGTGGGCGTTCCGCTCACACCATAAGAGCTACCTTCTTGTAGATCAGCTTGAACTTTAGAGGCAAATTCACCGCTGTCTAAACAGGAAGTAAATTGGGTTTGATTAAGACCTAGCTCAGAAGCGAGTTTGGGAAGATTATCTAAAGCAAAACCAGTACCGCCGGCTTTGGTGCGGGCAAAAATGGCATCAATATAAGCCCAGTACTTATCAGCGCCACCCAGTTTACCAGCGCATTCAGCGGCTTCAGCTTCTTTTTGGGCATTAGCATGAAAAGATAAGGGGAAATGTCGATAAACCCAAGCTATTTTATCACCGTATTGCGTCATTATTTCCTTCATTGATTGATGAAAAGTCTTGCAATAAGGGCATTCGAGATCCGAGTACTCCACTAATAATACTTTCGCGTTTTTATTACCCCTGACATAATCGCTGTTTTTTAAAGAGATGGTTGGTTTATTATATTGATTATTTGCCTGCTGTTCAGAATTGTTATTTACAACTGTACCTGCTACTGAACTATTGCTAGTTTTTTTAAAAGAAATCTGGGCTGTAGCGGTCAAAATCCAGGCTATTAAACTGACAGCGGCCACGCCGGTTACTACACCAAAAATAAAAGCCAATTTAGGAGAAACTCCTACAAATAAGCTTGGTTTAATAGGATTGGTGGGTAGATTTTCAATTGTTGGTATATCTGACATATTTTATTTTTTTAATTATTAAAAACGTAACCCCTAGTATAACATACTCCCTTTAATGGAGTCTATTTTGTTGTTTGGTCGAATTTTTGTTTAACCGCAACGGTAATCAACTTCTGCCAATCAGCTAAACTTATAACCCCCTCAAATTTATAACCATTAACAAACCAAGTAGGCGTGCCCGTCGCGCCGGCGTTACCGCCATCTTTTAGATCTTGATTAATTTCATACAAAACAGAGGGGGAATTAAGACATTGATTAAAAGTAACCAGATTTAACGACAAGTTTTGGGCTAACGTCGTATAAAGATCAGGAGATAATTTATCCTGATTAGCAAACAAAGCATCATGATACTGCCAATATTTACCTTGAGCAGAGGCGCAATTAGCAGCCTGAGCAGCAGCCACTGCTTGAGGATTTAAAGAACTTAAAGGAAAATCTCTAACTTGAAATCTAACCACCTCTGGATATCGTTGTAAAAGCTGTTTAATAATGGATTCCGCTTCCCGAGAATAGGGGCACTGAAAATCAGTAAACTCAACAATTACTACTGGCGCGTCAATTAAGCCCCTGGCTGGATCATCGGCGGTATAAACTTGGGTCACAATTGGTTGATTAACCGCTGCTTGATTAATGTTGTTTTCCTTAATAAACAAATCTAAAACCTTAGGCAAGCCAAACCACAGAATCAAAAATAAAACCAATATGATGAACCACGTTTTCTTAAACCATGGTCGAGCTTGAGTTAAATTAATTTTTACTTCGTCCATAAACTTAAAACCAAGGATGATAATGAAAAATAGCTACCAACCAAGCCATTGCTTGATGCCACCAACCTAATAATAATAGTAAACCAAAAATCACAATCAGCCAACCTGCTAAACGATGAAATAGAAATAAACCGGTTTGTTGTTTTTTCCACCAAGGATAAATCTTGGCAAACAATAAAGCCAGAATAAGAAAAGGTGTGCCTAAACCTAAAGTAAAACCAACCAACCACCAAGCGCCTTGCCATAAATCAGTAGAAAAAACTCCGGTCCAGACCAAAATAGTTGCCAACACCGGTCCAATACAAGGCGTCCAGCCCAAAGCCAAAGTAGCGCCGCTCAAAAAAATATTAACTGCCTGAGATCGTTTAGTTAAATGATTTATCCTAAATCCCCAAGATCGGTAAAGCCATGATATTTTAAACCATTCTAAAAAATAAGCGCCTAATATTATTAAAAATAAGCCTCCTAACCTTTCTAATATCTGCCGCCATTGTCGTAAAAATTGCCCCACGGCGCTAGCGGTCAAACCTAATAAAAAAAAGATTACACCAAAACCACAAATAAATATTAAACTATTTAATACTATTCGTCTTCTGTCATGAAAAGTCTGCTCTTGAGATAACTGGGAAATGCTCATACCTGAAATCATTGATAAAAAAACGGGTAATACCGGCCAAAAGCAGGGAGCTAAAAATGCTGTTACACCTGCCAGCCAAGCTATTGCAAAATTCACTCCTTCAGTAGACATAAATATAATACTTGCTTAACTAACTTGTTTCTAACGAATGTTACTATCATTGCTACCGCCAATACTGTTAAAACAGCCACCGTTATGTCTTTGATTAAAGAATTTAACAACCAAAAGCCATTACCTAAAAAATATCCCACTACAATAAATAACACCGACCACAATAAACTGGTTAACAAATCTATTTTTAAAAACCCCTTGAAGTTCATTTTACTGACGCCAGCCAATAAAATTGATAGATGACCAAAGGAATAAATAAATTTGGTGACAAATAAAGTCTTTTTGCCGTTTTTAAAAAAATGTTGTTCAGTAGATTGTAATCTTGATCTGCTAAACCACAATATCCGACCCCATTTATCTAAAAGCGGACACCCGCCTCGCTCACCTAATTTAAACCACAGAATACCGCCTATGGCCACTCCTGCATAAGTTACCAATAAAGTCCAATATAAATTCAAAGTCTCATTGGAGACTAACCAACCGGTAGCTAAAGGAAAAATTTCTCCTTCTATGACTACCCCAAAAACAAAAAAAATATAACCGTAGCTAGCAAGTAAAAAAGCGATGGTTTCCATAAACCTTATTTAGCTTTAAAAGTCTGGTAAACTAAATTCTCCTCGTGCCTGCTCATAAACATAAGCCATCTGCAATAATAAATTTTCTGACCAGGCCGGGCCGATGAACTGCAGTCCTACTGGTAAATGATCCGCCAAACCACAAGGTACCGAAATAGCGGGCAAACCGGCAATACTGGCTGGTACGGTATTAACATCAGCTAAATACATGGCCAAAGGATCGGTAGTTTTCTCCCCCAGTCTAAAAGCTGTAGAGGGCGTAGTTGGCCCGATTACTGCATCTACTTGCTGAAAAACTTTTTTAAAATCATTTTTAATGGCCTGACGGGCTAAAATCGCCTGACGATAATAAGCGTCATAATAACCGGCCGACAGAACATAAGTACCCAAAATAATACGTCGTTTAACCTCGCCGCCTAATAATTGACCGCGTGTTTTAGTGTAAAGAGTAAATAAATTAGGAGAACTAACAGTCTGGCCATAACGCAACCCATCGTAACGCGCCAAATTGGCACTGACCTCAGCGGGAGTAATAATATAATAGGTAGCCACGGCTAAAGACATGTTAGGTAAACTAACCTCTACTATCTGATGACCAAGATCTTGTATTATTTTGATAGCTTGTTTAACCGCGATTTCTACTTTGTTATCTAAACCTTCGGTAAAAAATTCCCGGGCCATACCCAAACGCAATTTTTTAGGCTCTTGTTTTAATAATTTAATATAATCAGGTACTGCTTGCTGTTGACTAGTAGCATCATGCGCGTCACTGCCGGCGATGACTTGTAAGACCTGCGCTGCATCTCTGACTGTTGTAGCCAATGGTCCAACTGTATCAAAAGAGGAAGCCATGGCTATTAAACCATAACGAGATACGCGGCCATACGTTGGCTTGATTCCAACTAAACCACAAAAACTAGCTGGTTGTCTGATAGAACCGGCCGTATCGCTAGCTAATGACACCATACATTCTCTGGCTGCCACAGCCGCTGCCGCACCTGATGATGAACCACCGGGTATATGTTTAAGATCCCACGGATTACAAGTGACCTGATAGGCAGAATTTTCCCCCGACGCTCCCATAGCAAATTCATCGCAATTGGTTTTGCCTAAAATGATGGCATCGGCCGCTAATAACCGATCTACCGCCGTGGCATTATAAGGCGGCAGATAATTCTGTAACATTTTAGAAGCAGCAGTAGTTACAATATCCTTGGTCATTAACACATCTTTAATTGACACCGGTATCCCATACAAACCGCCTAGTGTTTCACCGGCAGCAATTTTTTTATCAATGGTTTTTGCTTGAATTAAGGCCAACTTATCTGTCACTTGCAAATAAGCTTTAATTTTATTATCTAATTTAGCAATACGATCCAAATAAACCTTAGTTATCTCTACTGCCGACCAGTCACCTTTTTTTAAACCAGCCTGCACTTGACTAATAGATAAATTTAATAAATAACTCATATTATATTTTTAACCAAAAACTGGTGGCGCCTTGATCAATCGGTTTCTATCTGTTTTATCATCAATTAATAGTCTATTATCCACTAAAAAATCTTTAATTTGATCCGCTCTTAAACCAGAGCCCCTTGACTCTGGATCATTAGTGACTTGACTGGCCAATTCTTTAACTTTTTTAACATAATTTAAAATATCCCCTAATTCATGTCTTAGGCGTTCCTGCTCTGAAGTGTTTAAATCTAGCCGAGCCAAAGCCGTCAATTTGGTTACTTCAGATAATTCTATTGCCATATTTAAATTTTACCTCCAATGGATTATTTTGCAAAGTTTTATACTATCACTTGTTGGCTGCTTATTTAAATCAAAAACTCCCCTATTTCTGCCTAAAGATAATAAAAAATCGGTAAAATAAAATGGAAAAAATTTTAATCTACCAACTTCAAAAATTCATTCTCGTTAATAATTTTAACGCCCAACCGTCTAGCTTTATCTGCCTTACTACCGGGATCACTACCTACTACCACTAAATCGGTTTCTTTGCTGACTGATTCGCTAATCTTACCGCCAGCTTGCCTAACAGCCCGCTTGGCTCCTTCTCTGGTAAATTTTTCTAAAGTGCCAGTTACCACTACTGTCTGATCGCTTAGTCGACCCAACTTAGGTGAGGAAACTGTTTTGATAATGATGCCTAAATCTTGTAATCGCCTGACAAATTTTTGATTAATACTCTGGTGAAAAAAATTATAAATACTCTTAGCTACCACTGGTCCAATATCCGCCACCTCTTCTAGTTCTGACAAATCGGCTTGCTGCAAACGATCCAGCTTGCCAAAGTATAAAGCTAAAGCGATAGATGTTTCTTCGCCCACATGACGAATACCCAGAGCATTAATAAAACGCGGTAAGTCAATAGTTTTAGCTTTGGCTATTGATGCTATTAAATTTTGTGCTGATTTGGCTGCAAAACGCTCTAATGGCTGTAAATCGTTAACAGTCAAAGTAAACAGATCTGCCGCGTCTTTAATTAAACCTTGTTCTAATAACTGTTCCAAAATCTGTGGACCTAAACCATCTATATCAAAACTATTCTTGCCCACAAAATGATAAAGGCGTTCTCTTAAAACGGCAAAACAATTTTTATTAGTGCAATACCAAGCTGCTTCCCCGGAACGACGTCTGACGATTGAACCGCACACTGGACAAACTTCCGGCATAATAAAAACTTTCTCTCTACCGCTGCGCAGTTTGGGCAACGCCTGAACAATATCCGGAATAATATCTCCGGCTTTTTGTACAATTACCGTATCACCAATCCGAACATCAAGGCGTTTAATTTCATCTTCGTTATGCAAAGTGGCGCGGGATACAGTCGTGCCAGCCAATTTGACCGGTTCTAATATAGCCACTGGTGTTAAAGTTCCGGTTCTACCCACCTGCACTATAATATTTTTGACTTTAGTAGCGGCTTGCTCGGCAGGAAATTTAAAAGCAATCATCCAGCGTTCAGCTTTACCTACACTGCCTAAACGTCGCTGCTGTTTAATATCATTAACCACCAAAACCACGCCATCGGTTTGGTAAGGTAATTTTTGTCTTTTGCTCTCCCCGGCCTTAAGATACTCCGCCACTGATAAAAAATTAGACAACAGACGACAATGAGGATTGGTTTTAAATCCTAATTGTTTTAATAGATCATGTACTTCGTGATGAGTAGTTTGTCCTATGTCAGTTAATATCTCAAAAGCGTAAAAATCCATCCGCCGCGAAGCCGCAATTTTAGGATCAAGTTGCCGAATAGAACCGGCTGCCAAATTACGTGGATTAGCAAAAGCAGGCAAACCTTGGGCCTGCTGTTGACGATTAATACGCTCTAATTCTTCTTTATAAATTACCACTTCGCCTCTAACTTCTAAAGGCGACGGTAAGTGCCGATCAATCTGCTCTAAACGCAATGGTATGCTTTCTATAGTACGTAAATTAGAAGTAACATCTTCCCCTACTAAGCCGTTACCGCGAGTGGTTCCCCTTACCAATAACCCCTGTTCATAAGTTAAAACGATAGACAAGCCATCCATTTTTAATTCGCCATAATAACCGGTAATTTTTTCTTTTAATAATTTTTCATTTCGTTCCTGCCACTCTTTAATTTCTTCTAAATTAAAAACATCTTCAATAGAAATCACGGGACGAGAGTGCTTAACTTTCTTAAATTCAGCCAACGGTTCACCACCCACGCGTTGCGTAGGAGAATCGGGCGTAATTAAATCAGGATACTGCTGTTCTAATTTAAATAATTCGTGTTTTAAATAATCCCAAGCAGAGTCTGAAATATCTGATTTATCTAAAACATGATAAAGATAGCGATGATGATTAATCTCTGCTTTTAATTTTTTAATACGTTCAGCCGCTTGCTGTTTGGTCATAAATGTTAACTCAAATTTCAAATCGCAAAACTCAAAACTACAGCTTAAAATTTAAAACTTTTGAATTTTGAGTTATGGTTTTACGTTTTGAGTTTTAACTTTTGAGATTATTATTTAACAATCGTTTGTTCAGAAAAGATGACATAATCAGGAAAACCATAGACCGGCAAATTACGCGGCACGATAGTTCTTAAAATCTGTTGAATACTTGACTTCTCTCCCCGGCTTTTAACATCTAAATAATTAAGTAAAGTAACTCCTGGTGGTTTTGGTGAGATTTTTAGATTAACTATCTTGCCACGCAAAGCTTTTAATCTTAATTGATAAACTGTTCCTGCAAAAGGATAATTACCACTTTCATTGTTAACTGATTGACAAACACCTTCTTCGTTGGCATTGCAATTATAAGGTACGCCGCTATTAGGGCGAAAAATTTGGCTAAGACCACTATTATCCACCATCACATATGACACTTCCAATAAAGGTAAAGACAAGGGATCAGCACCAAAAGGTTGATTCCAATTAAAAATAAATCCCTCAACTCCGTCCGCTGGATCTAAATCCAATTGAAAAGTATCATTAGTGTCCAATATTGGCACTTCTAGAATAGTCGCTGGTCCTATTTGCTGTTGACATTTAATCTGTGTACAACCGATATTATTACCGGCACACTCGTTGGTAGTAGGGTAAACTTGTGGTAGTAAACAATCTTGATATTGATTATTATAATCACAATTATTTGGTTCGCTGCAAATATTTCTTTGCCTCACATCATAAATAATTTTTTCTAAACCGCTTTCGGCTGAAAAATAAGCCACCAAACCGCTGTCCATGGCTGATGATTGCCTAACCTCGCTAATAACTAACACCGCCACTGCCAAAGCTCCAGCTATGCCGGTAGCCAAAAGCAATAATGACATAATTAAAACATTGCCCGGCTGAAGTTTAAATTGATTGATAAAATAAAGCATAAACTATCTTTTATAATAACGGGCGGTAGTAGTAGTTTGTAAATAAAAAAGTACCCGCTCCGCGGCTTTCAGGTTAGCGCTATAAACATTTAATACTATGGTGACCTTCGGTTGAATATCAGCTGTATCCATAGTAACATCATCAGGATAAGGATTAGTTAAAGGATTAATGTAAAAATCCAGTTTACCTATAGCCAGCCTGGTAGTAGTAATATTATGCCAAACAGAGCCATCGGTAGATAATTGTAGACAAGGTACAGAATAAGAATAACCATCAGCGACGTCGGTACACTCTTGGCTAGTGCCTACTCTGAATTCTTTTCTCTTATCGCTCTCATCAATGAGTTTGAATGGTGTATTCTTAGCATTAACTGGCACGGGGACTTGTTTATAAGAATTAATATAATCAGTATAATTTATTTCTTTGCCGCGTATTTCTCTAGTTAAAACGTCTAATAAATAACGAGCCTCTGTCAAAACAACCTGCAAATCTTTGGTGCGCCGCTGGGCGCGTTGGACATTAATAAAAATTTCGGCAATTAACAAAGAAGCTAAGGTAAAAATAAACAGCACAATCACCGTTTCCATTAAAGTAAAGCCCTGTTGACTGTTTGATTTTGATAAAGAAGGATTCATCGTAAGTAAACTCAAAACTTAAATCTCAAATCTTAAAACCACAATTCAAAATTTAAAACCGTTTTTTAGTTCTAAGTTGTGGTTTTGTATTTTGAATTTTGAGATTTGAGTTAACATAATTATCGCCAATTATATAAATACTCCACTAAAGTAACATTGCGCCGAGTTAAGCCCAAAAAACCACCGGCTTGCCAGCTGACCTTAACTTCTGCTCTCACGCCTATTTTAATCTCATCATCATTACACTTAACATAACCGGTGCGCGTATAAAATGACTGATCACTACTCTGACAAACTGGATCTATCACTAATAACCGGCGATAGCCAGTATTTAATAAACCAGTGGTAACTGCCAAACCTTGAGTCCAATAATCTCCTGCCGTAGTTGGAGCGCGAACCATTTTTAATTCTGGCCTATTTTCATCATCCACATCCCGAGTATCATAAAAACGAAAAACAAACTCAGGGGGTATTTGAGAAATATCAAATTGTAAAGCTATGCCACAACTCCTGGTTATACAGTTAGAATTATAAAATTCCTCATCTTCAGCTAAATTACAAGTATTAGGATCAGGAGAATCAATAGGCATCAGGCCGCAATCCCACTGCCAATTGGGTTTGTTGTTAGAAGCCAATAACCAGTTACTATCACGCCGGGCGCGCACTACCTCGATAGCCTCCCGCGCTAACTGCGCTGCCACTAAACGCTGGGAGCTATTATTAGCTGCCACAATATTTTTTAAAGTCAAAGTTAACACCGCGCCCAAACCAAACAAAATAATACCGATAGCTATAGTGGCTTCTAACAAACCTTGCCCTGATGATTTTTTAAAATTAACTGTTAAAAATTTCATGTTATAAACCTAAAATAGTTATATCGCCGGCTGTAACCTGACCTGTTAAAGCATTGACTTCCACTAAAATCCGTTGCTGTAAAACAGTATGGGTTAATTCCACTCTGGCTTTAATATAACTTTCAGGATCAGTAGGATTCTTACCTTGCAACCACACTAATTCTGTCAGTGGCGAAAAAGCTATATTTAAACCGTTAACGTCATTTAATAGCGGACGACCAGTATTATTAATATCAAAAACAGTCAGGCCTGTAATCTTTACCCTGCTAGGCAAAGTCAGTGTGTTTAATACTAAATCAATATTTTGATTATATACATGATTAGCAAGGTCCGTCTCATCCTCTAAACAATCAGCAAAAACCGTAATTACATAATTACCGGCGCTGGTGTCAATATTCACGCCCCAACCGCCCGGTGGCTCGCTGGGAATTGTAGGAAAAGCAAGACATTGCACAGTTTTGCCAGCTGTCGCCTGCGTTTGCATTTCCCTAAAAGCGGTTTCTAAAACATTGGCCCCTTCTGCCAATTCATCCCTATACTGACCTTGGCGAAAATTAACAATCACCAAAGCAGTAATCAATAAAAAAATACCAACAGAGATCATTAATTCCATGACAGTAAAACCGACTGCTGTCTTTGGTTTTGATAAAAAGAAATTCATTTTAAATAAACTCGAAACTTAGATCTCAAAACTCAAAACCACAATTCAAAAACCAAAACAGTTTTTAGTTTTAAGTTATAATGTTGGGTTTTGCATTTTGAGATTTGAGTTGACATAACCCAAATACTAGATATTAAGATTTAGGATTTATATAGTTATTTTACCATTCCAATAGGGTAAAATACCACCCCCAGATTACCTCGCCATATATTAACGAAATAATAGTAGTAACAGTTAAAAAAGTGCCAAAAGGCAATCTTTCGCCCCAGGTTTTTTTACCTAACAACAATAATACTACCGCCACTACTGCTCCTGCTAGATAAGCTAAAAACAAAGCCACTAGCAAACCTTGCCAGCCAGCTAACATGGCGCCCATCAAAGCGCCTAACCTAATATCACCAGAGCCAACCCAACGGCCGTGAGAGATTAAATATTGCCAACCAAACCAAGTTGCGCCGATCAACATAGCCAGCAATATATTTTGCCAAGAATGTCCCCATAAAATATTGGCTAGTAAAGCAATGACTATGCCTAACAAAGTAATTTGATCTGGTAAAATATACCAACGACAATCAAACACAAAAAGCGCTAATAAAATACTAAAAAATATTCCCAAAGTTATTACCCCAAGCCACTGATCAGCCGTCATTGCCAGTCCCGATATCAATCGAGACGAAGCAATCCCTTTGGTGGAATTAAAGATGACTACGGCACCAGGACCCGCCATAACATAGCAATATCCCAACAGCCATAAAAATCCCGAGGCTAATTCCACTATAGGATACTGCCAGGAAATTTTAGTTTTACACGCCCGACATTTTCCTCCAAGCAAAATAAAAGACAAGAGGGGTATGTTGTCATACCAACTAATAATCTTGCCGCACGCTGGACAAACCGACCGGCCAAACAAAGACTTACCATCTTTCAGGCGTAAAATCACTACATTCAAAAAACTACCTATGATTAGTCCTAAAAGAAAAAAGAATATGCTCATATTTTATTGTTTAACCAACTTCTATATTCCACATAATCATTATAGATGATACTAAAAGGTCTGTCGTCATAGTCTATTGCCTTTAATAAATTATCTAATTGTCTTTTATTATCCCCCCGCTCTAAACAAGAAACAGCTTTTAAATAATATAAATAAGATAAAAAATTTTTCTCACTGATGGCACTGAAATTTTCTGGCTTAATATCCTGGCAAAGTAAATTTTTGTTTTGATATTGTAAAGATTCTGATTCTTGATCAAAGACAATAAAACCGTGACCGTTTGTTCTACTATATAACCGCTGGCCCATTGGCAATTCTTCTTTAACTACAGCAAAAGTAGTATAAAGCGGTAACTTCTTAGATTTTGCGTATTCGTAAGCGTGCTGTAAAAGCAACGACCTTTGTTCTACAAAGTCTTTGTTTTTATATGTCAAATCAAGCTTAGGAAAACTTGTTGGTAATTTAATAACACCCGCATCATTAATAATAATAACATCTGGCCTAACATTTTCTACTAGTCTCATATAACCCAAGGAAAAAGTTTCCGTATCGCCAACAAAACCATCGTGCTTAGCAATCAAAACAGCTTGGGAGGGTAATTCTTGTAGTAACTGATGATAATAATCGGCTACCAAAGTTTTCTTACTCAAGTCATTAGTAGTCCAATTAGACCATAAGTAACTAACCGGCCACAATATTAAAATAACGGAACCTATAATTACCTCCAACCTCAAAAAAAACTTTGATTTGATTTTTAACTGTTGCCACAACCATTCTAATCCTAAAGCTATAAAAATGACCACCACCGCATAAACTACCAAATAGTAAACACGATAAATATAAGCTGTTATCTCACTCCAACCTAAATTACGTAACAAAATAATGCTAACACTCTGACAAATAATTATCCCCAAAAACAGATAACTAATCCGACGCTGACGATAAAAAACTAACCCGACTAAACCAATAATCACAGCCAACCAGCCAAATTGCTCCATGATATTTTGTAAAAAAGAAAAAAACAAAGTCCATTTACTACCCGAAGCAGCAACTAAACCCCAATCATTATAATGTAAACGCGCTAAATGGTGAAACCAAGACGATAAGGTTTCGGGATTACCTATATCCAACCCCGGGTTCATTAATGATCTCAAGGGTAAAAATAAATAAATACCCAAACCTGCGATCAGTAAACCTAGTAAAATTAAGAAACATCTTACTCCAGCTTTCTTGTCTTTCCAATTGACATAATAAATATAAACAAGATAAACCGGCATCAACATTAATATCAGCTGATGATTGCCGGCGCCCAACCCAATTAAAAAAAATGTGAGATAAAGATAAAATATCTTTTTTGTTTCCTGCCACAGTAATAGCCAATATAAAGACAATAAACTGAAAAAGGCATTCAAAGTATACACTTCAGCCACTATGCTTTGTGACCAAAAAATTGCTGAAAAAGCTAAAACTTGTGAACTTGCTAGAGCAATAATTTTATTGCCAGTTAGCTTTTTTATTATTAAATAAAGTACAGCTACGGCTGAGGCTCCGGCCACAGCCGATAATAAATTAACACGCCAAGCTACAGAGCCAATAGGCAAAAAGGAAAACAATTTTCCTAAAATCATATATAAAGGATGGCCAGGGGGGTGCCCTATGCCTAAAGTAGTAGCAGCAGTAACAAACTCGGCTGAATCCTCTGTATAAATAGTCGGGGCTAAGGTTAATAAATAAATAACTAATGGTAAAAACCAAGCCGCCGCTAACCACCAATCAATTTGTTTTAATATTTTGGTCATCAATTAGTTTTGTTGGGATAATAAAGAAAATTATTATCTCTAGCGTAACCTGGATAATAATTATTTTGTATACTTTCTCTCATTTCCTTGGTTAAACCAGAGTTACCATAATAAGGATCAAAAACTCGACCCTCCACAGGACCTTCATTTAGAATTATTACGTCAAGTTTTTTATTATTAATTTTATCAACAAAAGGTTGCTGACTCCGGGTTTTGTTTTGAGCTAACTGCACAAAAATCCTAGCATCAGATAAATACCAAGTACCGGGAACTAGTGTAGAATAATACATCCATTCCTCAAAAAAATTATTTCGATGACTTTGTATTAACTTTGCCATGACCGCTACTCGGCTAACTGATTATTTGTAAGGAATATCTACCAGAAGCGCCCTGGCAGATACAAGACTGGACTTAACAAATAGAACATTAACTACGATGAATAAAAATAATATACCCGGTATTGAGACAACTTTCTCCTTAATAATCTTTAATCTGTTATCAAACAATCGCCAACTTAACGCCACCCAAATTAAAGAAACTAATTGGTATTCAATAAAATAATTATCACCAGCCCCAGCCCAACTATAACTTAGACAAAATAAAATAACCAAGATCAAATAACTAAACCAAAAAAAGGAGTCATTTTTAAAAATAAACATCCTATCTTTAAGGTAATAAAAAATAAACATCATGACCGGTATAAACAAAATTATATTGGGCCAAAATAACACAACATCCGTCGTGCTAAAAAATTTCCACCAATAAAAAGATTGGCTTCGGTTAACTATAAAGTTATGAATATAAAATTGTCCTTGGGTATAATAATTCATTATAAAAAATAAAGTGACTGCTAAACCAAAAAAGGATGGGATATAAAGCAATCCTGATTTTCTGTTTTTATATAATAAATATATAATGACTGCTAACGGTGCCGACAAAAAAGATATTTTTACTGACAAGGCTAACAAAAAAAATACGATTGATAAAAAATAACTATATTTTTTTTCTCGAACAAAAAAACAAATTCCCGCTACGGTAAATAACACCCCCATCATATCAATTCTATTAATAAATCCCCATAATAGAACTATGGGTGATAATAAAAAACTACTGGCCCAAAAAATGGACCATTTTTTATTAAGATATTTTCTCAACAACAAATAAATAAAAAAAGTTGTTAAAATTGTACAAATAAAAGAAATAGTCCTACCCAAAGTATTAGAAGGTTCAATATGAAAAATTTTAGCCAAACCGGCCCCCGTTACTTGAAACAAAGGAGAATAGGGGTTGACTAAATAAGGTTCCCGATTTAAGGGTAGATATAAAGTTTGTAAGTTTGGCTGCTGATAAAAATTCTGTACTCGTTTTAAAATAAAATTTTCATTAACATTGACTGCTAGAGGGTAAATAATGACTGAATATACCATGCTCAATAGACTAATAACAATAACTCCGACTACTAAAATGATAAGGATGTTTTTTATGGGCAAATTCAGATCTTTCATAAATTTATTATATCACTTTTAATTATTAAAAACATAAGTTTTCCCAAGATTAGGAAAACTTATGTTTAATAAATAAACTTATGCTACCTTTATTGTGACATACCAGCTGGAGAAGCAGTAACCGTTCCAGCAGTGAAGCCGCCAGTTGCTCCTTCTAAAGTAAATCTTAGAGTGTAAGTAGAAGCAGTACTACTATTATAAATATAATTAGAAGTTGGTCCTCCCGGATCACGAGGCACCTGCTGCATATATATGGTTGTTCCTGAACAAGCCGCTGTTATACCACCACCAGAACTCAAACAAATATTTGAACCTATACCAAGATTTACATCACCGCTTGTTGTGGGATAAGCGACCTGATCTGAATAATACATTTCCAAAGCGGTTTGAATTTGCTTGACGTCAGCTATACGCTTGGCATCTCTGGACTTACCACGGGCGCTCTGCAGAGCAATCACCGCGATAGTGGAGAGAATACCAATAATAGCGATTACCACTAGTAATTCAATTAAAGTAAAACCTTTTCGATTTTTCATTTTCTCACCTCCTTCCCGGTACTGGAAAATAAGATATTTATACATTTTAATAAATTATCAATTACTAATTATCAATTTTCAATGCATCTAAATTATAATTAACATTAATTATTATAGCAAATAGAACGAATTTTGTCATTTGGGCGATTAATTTTGCCTACTATAATTATCAATTTTCAATTCTCAATTATCAAACAAGCTCCAATTCTTTAATTTTCACTAACTAGCTGTCCTTATTATTTTAGAGAAGATGAGTAATAATTCTTGGGCTTCTTGCCAAAATTTTATTAGCTCCTTTTTTCTCTCGGGATTGCTTCTAGCTAACAGTCTTAACCAGTGTTTGGTTTCTTTTATCTCTTTCCTGCTAATACCTATTTTATGAATAAAATCTCTTTTACTTTCTGCTTCGGTGGCCTCACAATAGTTAGCGCCAATTGAACCAGCAGCTCCCACTAATTGAGAAATAATTCTATTGTTAATTGAGTTTTCCTTTATGGTCTTGGCGAAATCAATTATTTCTTCTGCTAAACTTGCCGTTCTTTCCTCTAGATCGTATTTTTTATTTTCACTTAATGTTTTATTTATTGAAAATTGAAAATTGATAATTGAAAATTAGTATTTGATTCTAAATCGCCGAGGACAGCCTGTACATTGGCAGTAAAATAGCGGCAACCATAAAACCTACGCCTACGCCCATTACCAACATAATCATCGGCTCTAGTAAGGTAACCAAATTAGACACTAAATTATTTACTTCTCTGGTATAAAAATCCGCCAAGCGTTTAAAAATCTCCTCCAAGCGGCCGGTTTTTTCACCCACTATCATCATTTGCGATACCATACTAGGCACAATGTCGGTCTGGCTAAAAATACTGGCCACAGAATTGCCGTCTTCCACTTCTTTAATAGTGCGTTTAAGAATATCTTCAAACACGGCGCTATCTACCACGCTGGCTACTATTTCCAAACTTTTAGTTAAAGGCACGCCGCCGACTATCAAAGTGTACATGGAACGGGTAAAGCGCACTAAATAAATATGCTTGTAAATTGTTCCAACGATGGGAATTTTTAACTGCGCGATGTGCCATAAATAACGTCCTTGCGGCGTACGGAAATATAAATTTAATAAGATTATCAATCCCGCCACAACCACGATCAGCAACCACCACCAATTAGCCAAAAAAGAACTGATGCCGATTAAAATTTTGGTAGAAAGAGGTAATTCGGTGCCTGCTTCCTGCAAAATAGTAGTTAGTTTGGGCACTACATAAACCATCATAACTCCGGCTACAATCACCAAACCGCTTAAAATAAAAGCCGGATAAATCATAGCCCCGCGAATGCGGGACATCAAATCATAACTTTTCTCCTGCTCATCGGCTAAATAAGTCAGCACTTCGTCCAACTTACCCGAAGTTTCTCCTGAAGTAATCATACTAACATAAAAGGAGGAGAAAACGTTGGGATATTTAACCAAAGTGGCTGAAAGTTTAGCGCCGCCCTCTACTTCATCGGCTATTTCCGACACAATCATTCTTAGTTTGGGATTAGTTGTTTGTTTTTCTAAAATACGCAAAGCCTGCACTAAAGGTAAAGTAGCCGCAGCCATTACTGCCAACTGTCTAGAAAAAATTACCAAATCCTTGCTCTTAATACGCCCAATTTGGATCATGGATAAAAAACTAAAACGGCCCAAGCGGCGTTCTTTGATGGTTAAGGGAGTTAAACTACGGTCAATTAAAATTTCCACCGCTTCCTCATGAGAAACGGCTTCTACCATCCCTCTGATGGTTTGACCTTCTATATTTTTAGCTTGATATTCAAATAAAGACACAAAAGAAATTTAAAATTAAAAATGCAAAATTCAAAATTATTTTTAATTTTTCACTTTAAACTTTTAACTTTCATTACCTCATCCTCAACATTGATTGTAAAGCAGAGGGATCAGCAGCCTGCTGGATTGCTTCGTCTGTCTTGACTTCTCCGGTTCTGACTAAATCAGCCAGACTGCGCTCTAAACTAATCATACCTTCACCACGAGAGGTTTCCAAGACAGTTCTTAGTTGTAATATTTTATTATCCCGGATTAAAGCCTGCACCGGTTCGGTACTAATCAACAGTTCACTGACTAATAATCTACCACCGCCCACTCGCGGTACCAAACGTTGACAAGCAGCCGCCAAAAAAATGTCGGCCAATTCCATTCTAAAATTTTTGGCATCAATATTAGGCAAAATATTACCGGCTATATGCTCCAAAGCCTGAATAGTGGAATCGGCCTCTACTACTACCATAACCAAGGTGCCAGAACCGGCTAAATTCAACACTTGCGGCCAGGCGGAAGGAGGAATGGGCACATCAATAGCTAAAACATCAGCGTCTTCGTTGCGAACATCATCCAAAGCCTGAGCAAACGTTAGAACATCGTCCCCTATATCACGCTGTTTAATTAAAGACTTATCATTAACTAATAAATATTCAATAGGATCTTCTAAGGTTACTAGATGACGCGCAGTCTGATGATTAATACGATCCAACAATGAACTCATGGTGGTAGTGCGTCCAGAACCCCGGGGGCCTGCTATGATCAGCAAGCCCTCGCGGGCAGTAATATATTCAACCAAACGCTTGGGTACGCCTAGCTGCTCACAAGGATAAGCTTGGGGCGAAATATAACGTAAATCAAAAGAAGGCAAATTCTTTTGAAAATCAACATGCACTCTAAAACGGGCTTTGTTACCTAAAGCATAACTCACTGTAATGGTACGCTGTTGTAACAATAAATTTTTTTTATCGCTGGGCAATAAAAAATCAATAGCTTGCTGCAACAAATCAGGACTTAAGACCGGCTCTTGCGTAAGCGTTTCTAATTTGCCGTCTTTCCGCACCACCGGCTGATTGGCGGCCATCAAATGAATATCTGATACCTGGCGTTCAGCCGCGGCAGTCAAAATTCTGGCAATAGTTAAATTATCAGTAGTAGACACAATATAAATTTAAAATTTAAAATTAAAAGTTAAAAATAATTTTTAATTTTTCATTTTTAATTTTTAACTTTCGTCATTCTTGCGCTACCGAAATCACTTCTTCCAAAGAGGTAAGACCTGCCAACAATTTAAAATAACCATCCTGCATTAAATTCGTTCCGCCTTGAGCTATAAATTCCTCTTTTAGTTCATAAGGTTTGGCCCCCTCCACAATGCATTTTTGTAATTTAGGTGTATTTAACAAAACTTCACTAATAGCCACCCGTCCTTTATAACCAGTATTTTCACATTGATTGCAGCCCTTGGCTTTAAAAATTTGCCAAGGTTCTTTAGGTATTTCTTGTTTCGCTTCCTCGCCCATCATCTCAAATTCCTTCTTAATTTTAGCTACGATTTCAGCTGCTAAGTCAACTGGCTGTCGACAACGTTCACAAAGACGCCTGGCTAAACGTTGAGCTACTATGACATTAATAGTAGAGGCTAGCAAAAACGGTTCTTGGTGCATATCTATCAAACGAGGAATGGCGCTAATAGCATCGTTAGTGTGCAAGGTAGAAAGTAAGATGTGTCCGGTGAGTGAAGTATGAATAGCCAACTCGGCTGTTTCGGGATCACGAATTTCTCCCACCATAATAATATCCGGATCTTGGCGCAAAATAGACCTTAAACCCGAAGCAAAAGTATAACCAACTTCTGGATTAACTTGCGACTGGCTTACACCTGATAAAAAATATTCTACCGGGTCTTCTAAAGTAATAATATTAACGTCTTCATGATTTAAAATATTCAACACTGCATATAAGGTGGTGGTTTTGCCGCTGCCAGTGGGGCCAGTTACTAAAAACATACCATGTGGTTTATTAATGGCTTCGTTTAGTACTCGTAATTTATAACCAGTAAAGCCCAAACCTTCAAAAGTCCTGACGCCAGTAGTGGGGTCTAAAATACGCATGACTACTTTTTCGTTGCCCACCACCGGTAAAATAGAAACACGAAAATCAATTACTTTATTTAAGATTTTTAATCTAATACGTCCGTCTTGTGGTACACGGGTCTCATCAATTTTTAAGGTGGCTAATACTTTTACTCTAGACACCACGGCAGCGTGAATATATTTAGGTAAAGTTAATAAAGTATGCAGTACGCCATCTATTCTAAAACGCACCCTAGTATCTGCCTCGCCCGGCTCAATGTGCACATCCGACGCTCCCCGTTCCACCGCGTGCCGCAAAATCACCGACACCATTTTAGAAACTGGGGCTGCTTTGATAACTTGTTCAAAATCAATGATCTCTTTAGTTTCTCCTCGCAACGCTTTCTGATCTTCCTCTTCGGTCATTTTTAACACTTCTGACACTTCGGTCATGATGGTGCTATACTGTCTTAACACCTGCATTAAACTCTCGTTAGTAGTCAAAGCATAACGCGGTTTCCAACCATGCTGCCTCCCTAGTATCTCTACTGCTTCCAAAGCTTTAAAATTTTCTGGGTGCACCAAGGCCAGCCACACCTCATTGTTTTGCTGGCTAAAAGGAACGATCTGATAATATTGAGCAAACTCCAAGGGGATCAACTTTAAAACGTCACCTTTAATTTCTTGTTCACTTAACTCTACCGCCGGAAAATTATAAAAAGAACTCTTGGCTTTTAATAAATCCGCTGGTAATATTTTTCCTTGTTCTAAAATAACATCTTCTAAGCTGCGTTTGTTAACTTCAGCTCGCTGACGCAACTCTGTTAATTGACTGGCGGACAATATCCGCTGCTTAACTAAAAAATCACCCAGATCATTTTTAATAATTTTATTAGTGGTCATATATTTTCTACAATCTATTAAATGAATAGATCATTAATAAATGAGTGTATACTCTCTTTTTATCTAACATAATAAAACTCTTTTGATAAATTATGCCTTCTCCTTAATTTAATCTTGACTAAAGCTGTTTTGTTTTTATCACCAATTCGTCGCTTTGGTATTAGCCGGAGTAGTAGAAATGAAAGGGTTAGGATTACCTGGAACAAGAGGTGTTATAGGCAGGTCAGCATAGTTCTCAAAATCTCTGACTCCCTCGCTGTTAAAAAAATTAGGATCAAAACCCTTGGTGTCAGGTAATTTGACACTGCCTTGATATAATTTAATTTGGGTTTTGGGTGACAAAGAAGGAACTAAAATACCTTTAGGCGCCAAAACTTTGGTATACAACAAATACAAAGTGCCTAACACTGCCGCTGCTAAGATAATAATCAAAATTACTAATTGGCTTTTAGGTAAACTTTTGGGTAATAACATAATTAATGCGGATAATAATAACCGGTCACTTCTAAGGAAAAACCTTGGCTACTATAATTAATATTTTCTACTTGTAATAATCGCCAAGCTGTTTGCAACTCACCCAAAAAAGACTTTAAACTTTTATAATCGCCGCCTTGTAAATTAAGCAGCAAACGAACCTGCTTCACGCCACTGCTTGTTTCTATTCTTTTGCTGGCGCCAGTGGCAGAACTAATGGATAAAGACCGCAAAGGTAATTTAGAGCGAGCGGCTAAAGTTTCTATTTGCACTAATAAATTAGGCGCGTCTTCTACGGCCGGCAAAACTAACTGCAAATCATCACCCAACTGGCTTTTCATTTTCTGCCACTGTTTAATCTGTCCTTGCAGTTGAGAGAATTTTTCTTGCCGCTGAAATAATTGGGCCTGTAAATCACGAGCTTGTGTCATAGTACGCCATTCCACAAATTTAGGCCACACTAAATACCAAATCATAATAATTACCACCAATAAAACTATAATCGTGGCCCACCATTTAAAATGCTTGGCCAAAGAAAGCTCTAAGCGGCTTGTTTGTTCGGTAATTTGTGATAATTGTACCATAAATGATTAATTTATTTAGCCGAAATCCAGCCGGGAACTAATTTTAATTGAAAACTGCTAGTTACTGTAGTTTTTTTAGTTTCCGTACTTTCACCAACGCTAATACTGCCTAGTGCCACTTCGGCAATAACATTTTTAGCTTGTTGAAAAATAACTAGTTGTTGGGCTATATCACTAACAGAATAAGCTTGTACTGGCAATACCGCCACGCCTTCACGGGTAACTGACAAAGAAGAATATTTGACATTAGATAAAGTCAAATCCTCCAGAGTACTAAAAAACTTAAGCCAATCAGGGCGTTGTTTTACTAAATCCTTAATTAAAATCATACGTTGGCTAATCCGCTCTAATTCCGCTAAATCGTTTTTAGCCGATTCTATTTGTTGTACTAAAGTATGGGCATCCTCTTGTATTTTTTTAATTTCTACCTGTTCTAAAGTAATCAAAGTAAACACTATACCATATAATAAACCAACTACTGCTGCGGTCGCTAAAACTACCAAACCTAACTTCTTTAAATAAAAAGGTATCTTACTAGCACGAGCAGTTAAAGGCAATAAATTAACGTCTAGTACTACCCCCAAAGGCACTTTGGGAAGCGGTGGAGCTGTCACTGGCTGATCAGCGGTTTTTGCTGGCGGTAGCGGAACGGCTTTACTGGGAATAACTTTATCTTTATCTTTGTTTTTGGTTGCGGATGGTGGCGGCACAAACGATTGAGCGCTAAAAAATTTTCTAAACCAATTTGTTTTAGACGCTTTTGTTTCCTTAATAGATTCTGTACCAATTTTTTTCTTAAACTCTATTTCTTCTTTGGCCGGCACAACTTTGGTAATATCTGGCACCCGATTAAACCAACTTTTTATTTTATTCCACCAGGAAGAAGCTTCTTCCGCTTCGGCTTCTTGCAATCTTTTAGCCAATACTGACGGCTGACTATATTTAGTAGGAACCGACGAGACGGGCTTCTGACGCTCACTTTCCTCGCGTGAACGTAAGTTAGCTGGCAATAAATTGACATCTTTATCTTGTGGCATATATTTATTTATGAATTTCCCTTAAAGCCAAGCCAACGGCTGTAGCCAAACGAGGACCAATCTCCTCCAAAACACCCTTTAGCTCTATAGGATATGATACTGCTTGCCAGGGATCTCCGATAATGGTCTTTAATTGAAAAATACTTTCTAAGTATTCTGGAAAATTAGGTAAAAACCCAGAACCGCCAGTCACTACAATCTTTTCTACAGTATGAATGCCTTGGGCCTGATATAATGATAAAGAATATTTCAACTCGTTAATTACCGGCGAAATAGTATCTCTGATAACATTAGGCACATTACTACCCGGGCTGGTGTTAATTACCCCTACATCACGTTTAAATTGCTCTGCTCGATTAGCATCTATGTTTAAACTAGCGGCTATAGCTTTAGTAACTGTTACCCCTCCCACGTCTACACTGCGATTTAATACTGGAATATGATTCTCCACAATCACAAGATCTGTAGTCAAAGCGCCAATATCTAAAATAGCTATCGCTCCTGCTTCTGCCCCCAACAATGCCCTACCCAAGGCAAAAGCTTCTGTTTCTAAACTTAATAATTCAATATTGGCCTGACTGAAAATTTCCAAATATTGTTTAACTAAACTTTTAGGCGCAGCCGTTAACAACACTCTAATGCCTTTATCTTTTTTAGCTGCCAAAGAAATAACGGCTCTTTTGTCTTTTGGTTCTGCGGATGAAGTTGCTTCTCTTAAAGTCTTCCAATCTAAAATCATTTCTTCTAATGGAATAGGAACTATTTTTTTTGCTTCATAATTTAAGGCTTGCCCCACTTCTCGTTCATTCATCACCGGCAAAGTTAACACTGAACTGAATACGGAAAAAGTAGGCAAAGCAGCCACTGCTTTGTTGCTGGTCACTTTGGCTCGCTGACAAATGGCGACTAAGGTTCTGGCGGTGCGCTCAATTTTATCATGCACATTAAATTTAATTTCCTCCACCGGCAGTTCGGCCAAACCATAAGTTTCTAGTTTGGCTTGCCCGCCCATGTTAGCCAATTCCACTACTTTTATAGAGGCGGTGCCTAAATCAATACCTAAATATGATTGTTTTTTAGCAAATAATGACATTTATTTATCGCTCTTTTGTTTTAAAACCCAAGCTTCTTAAATTATAGCACCGCCAATTATAAATTAGAATAATAAGATGTTAATTTTCAATTCTCAATTACCAATTCTCAATTAAGTGAAATTTGGAAAATTGGAGCTTGTTTGAAAATTGATAATTGATAATTCTTAAACTCGTACTTCCTTCGCTCTTCACTTCTCATTGTCTACTAAAAGTCGGCAAGCCCTTGGCAAAATCAGTCATGCCCGGCGGCGGATTTAACTGCAAACGTCCATCAGCAATAAACTTTTCCGAAGCCTCGCCAGGATCAGCAGGATTAGTAAAAATTCTGGTTAAATTAAACTGTCTGGCAAACACTGTGCCCAGTACGGTCAGAGATGTAGGCGATGTTGAATCATCGCCGCTTTGGAAAATGCCACAACCATCAAATAATCCTTTATTGTCAGCCTGCCAAACTCGACATTTAGGTAAGAGCCCGCACAAAGCCGGAGGACGGCCGCAAACAGAATTATCAATACAGCTTAAACCAATATTATTGCCAGTTAAACAAGCCTTAGCTGTGCCATAATTCCAGCGATGTCCTAAAATAATGAAATTACCAGCCAACTGTTTAACAGCGGGGTTTACTATCACATCCCCCAACACTATCCACACTACTGAAGCTAAATTTTGTCTGGTAACAGACCCTCCCACCATACTTGCATAATTAACATTACCCTCAATATGTAAATCTCCCAGAACAATAACCGTACCAGCGCCCGAATCCTTACCAGCGCCATTTTGAATTTCCGTTGCTCCCAAAACAACATGCTTGCCCGGCGTGGCATAGCTAGAGTTAAATATGCCCATATCGCCAACTACATACACTTTATTATTTAAAGAATGACTAAAAATGGAATTAATATCATGAATTGGCACCTGAACCACTTCATGATTATAGCGGTTAAGATTATTATTAACTTGCTTGGCCAAGCCCAAAAAATCAAACCGTCCTAATTTAAAGTTATAAGGCTCGCCCGTGTCGCTGGCCGGACTTAAATTAAGTTTGACGCCAGTTAAACGACATACTGGGTCGGAAGCCTGAAGCTCGCACTGAGTGGAAAAACGGCTGCTAATACTAGCATTCTCGCCTACATGCACCAAGTACTGGGCGTTCCTAATATCTCTAGGCGCGGGAAAGTAAGTTTGAATGCCTTTTAAGCTAAAGACATCTCCGCCTTCCACCCGCAAATAGGGAAAAATAATATCAACCACATTACAAGATCCGCCAAAACAAATCCAACCGGCGCCGTAAGCGTCAGTTAAACTGCAAGTGCCGCCCGGACAATTAGTATTATTAATACAAGCCGAACCGTTGTTAGCGCCATAACGACAAAGTTTAACCACTGGTTCAGTCTGCCAAGCATAACCTTCTATTTTGCTGTTGTCTAAATCTACTGTTAAACCATAACTTCTTTTATCAGTACATAAAAAATTGGTTGAATTACTATCACAATTCTTAGAACTCAAAGAAATCCAACCCCGCCCCTTAGGTTCAGCTAAAATTTTAGCCCAACCGCCATTAACCGGGGCCATGACGGTTTCATTACAATCTGGCGTGCCATCAGGAGTCCCTTTTGGGCCGGTAACATCTTCACAATAAAAAGTAATGTCTAAAGACTGATTGCCCGGCGGACGGTCGCCGGCTAGCAGCTTGCCCTGGCAAGCCGAACCAAAACAAATCCAGCCCCAAGCGCCGGGTGCTACGCAACTGCCCCCCGGGCAATCGCTGTTAGTTGTACAACGGTTGCCTTTGTTACTGCCGCTATTACATAACCTGCCGGCTGCTGGCACTGGACCATGCCACGCCATACCAGAAATAGCGCCGCCGGTAGGATTAGGATTCTGGTCAAACTGGTCAAAAGTTAAATGAGAAATAGCGCCGCCGGTAGGATTAGGATTCTGGTCAAAAGTTAATTTTAAGCCATAATCAACACCAGCGGTGGTAATACACGGATCCGGATTCGGCAACTCATTTAATTTAGTACAATTTTGCGCATTTAAAGAAATCCAGCCGGCATTAGAAAGTTTATAATTAGCTCCATCGCCAATCGCCGCATTACCCATCCAAGCCCAGCCAGTAATGTTATTGGTCTCGGCTGCTTGAGCTGAAGATGCGGCAGGGGAAGATAAAGAAGCCAACAAAAAAACAGACACGCTAGATACTGCCAAAAGAATAATGGTCGTAATACCTGTCCAATATAAAATTTGTATTTGTTTTATCATAAACAAGCATTTCTATTATATCACAATTTTCATATTTTAGCAATAATTAATCAATACTCTGCGACTATTAACAAAAATTGACACTTATCCCATGCTTAATTGTTATTTGATATACAATGGAGTTAGAAGATAGTAATTTTAGAAGCTAGAAGCTGGAATCAAGTTCAGGATGACAGTCTCCTCCTGTCATCCTGAACATTCCCTTTTTGTCATCCTGAGCGCCAAGCGAAGGATCTCATGGACGATAGGGTTTTAACCAGGGGATGTTTCGCTAATACTCAACATGACAATGTTTCCTGTCATTCTGAGGCTTCAGCCGAAGAATCTAAGAGATGTTTTGTTAGCGCTTAACATGACATATAATAAAAAACTGATTCTGATGTTCTAGAATCGGCTTGAATTGATATAAGGTACATCTGAATATAATTTTATTTAAAAAATCAATTTTGACTAATCTTATAAAATTTTTTATCTTGTCAAAAGTCGTTATTTATGATAGCATACAGTTATGCAAGCCTTACCTGATTTTTTTAAATCCATTCTTTGGTCTTATCGTTTGGCTGATTGTGATCCTCAAAAAATGAAACGGGTAATTATTCGTCAAGCCTTTGCTTATGGCGCCTTAGCTCATTGGCAATGGGTTTGCCGTTATTATGGCAAGTCGGAGGTTATTAGAATTCTTAAAAGTTTTGACTCCCGAGTCGTGCGTGAGAAAACTTTAAATTTAGCCGTCGCTCTGTTAGATTTAAACTAAACTATGTTTCCGCAAGCGCTAGATCATGCCACACAGGTCGTTTGGGATCAATGCGGTTTTTTTTCGGATTGTTATTTAGCTGGCGGTACAGCGCTGGCTTTGCAATTAGGTCATCGCCGCTCGGTTGATCTGGATTTCTTTTTTAACGAGCCGATTAAACGAATGTTTTTACCGCTAATTGAAAAAAAATTACAATCGTCAGCCGCTTTGCTGGTTAACACCGCCGATGAGTTAACCGTTACCATCTTGGGTGTTAAAATTACTTGTTTGTATTACCCCTTTACTTTGCTTGAGCCGGTTATTCCTACAACTGTTATTCCTTTGGCCGGAGTGCGCGACCTAGCCTCTATGAAAGCTTATGCTTTAGGTCGGCGACAATCACTTAAAGACTACGTTGATCTTTATGTTATTTTGACGCGCGGTTTAATTTCTCTCCCAGTCTTATTGGCTGATTCCAAGGTCAAGTACGGAGATTTATTTAATGACCGGGTTTTTTTGGAACAGCTTTTATATACTGCTGATTTAGAGCCAGAGGCGATAGATTGGCTTGTGCCGAAAGTAGAGGTAGAAGAAATTAAGAGTTTTTTTACCGAATTGGTTAATAATCACAAAAACGATCTGCTTTAATATTTTATAGTTCATTTTAATAAGTTGTTTAAATAAAATACCCCATTCCGATTATTCAGAAGGGGTGTATTGGGTTAAAAAAACAAAAGTTATTTAAGATGTGTCATTTTTCCAACAGCTCTCTGGCGCTCAACATGACGATTGCTATTGTCATGTTGAGTATTATGGTGTAATGCGTATAATTGACCGCCTAGTTAATGAACATCCTGAACGTATAACTATACGTTTAACTGTAACTGCCTTCTCGCTTCCTTACTTGGAAGAAACCGCCGAATTTTTATGTAAACGTTACCCTGGTATCCCGCAACAATACGAGCCGGCTATGGATTCGTGTTTTGCTGCCCAAGGAATTGCTGATTTCTCTATGCGTCTATTTGTAGATCAACTAATCAAGGCTTATCAAATAGGGATGAAATATAGCACTCCGATTGGCAATTCCTTTGCAAGAATATCACGATTTAACAGCGACATCAATCGTTTTTGTGGAGTAAGTTCAATGAAATATACCATTCTTCCAGATGGCAATATAGCTAGTTGCAGCCGAGTACATACCTCCACCGTTCGTTCAACACCATTTTATCTTGGTAATATCAATGAGGTTGTTAATAAAAAACGTCCCGTATTCAAATTGCCAACAGTATGTAATGATTGCTATGCAAGATTTGCCTGCAAAGGCGGTTGCTATGCGCTTCGATATTCCTTTGGTATAAATAAAAATGATGGATTTTCTTTTTGTCATGAGATACGCAGATTGCTTCGTGAAATACTTATTTTACAAACAAATAGAAAGGTGGTGAAAAATAGTGGTTCAAACAAATCAAACACCAATACAAACCGAGGATGATCTCAATCAAATCGCTATCGTTAGTGTTTCTATTTCTGAAAAAGAATTCGCCGCTAACGCTTGCGAATGCGACGATTGCGATATCGGTGATTAGTTCCTTCCAACAACGAGTAGCTATAGACGCTACTCGTTTTTTATAATATTATTTAATCAGTTATGATAAATAGATTGACTAAAAAAAGGCTACTAAAAGCTATCTCTTTAATTCCACCATCACCTAACCAAGCCTATATAGAAAAGGTAATTGAAGCTGTTCATTCGCTATTTGATCAACATAAATATTATGTCTTAACTACTAAAAATTACCGCCTATCTCGAGGGGCTACTTTAAATTTTATTCTTAAAAATCGCTTACGAACCTGCGGCAGTATAACCACCGTTTTAGCCCATATCTTACGCTCAGTCGGTTTTACAGTAATGCTAGTTGACGGCAAATTAAGAAAAGACAATAAGTGGAGCAAACATAGTTGGCTTAAAGTAAAACTGGGCAAAACCTGGCACAGTTTTGATCCTTTTTCAAAAAATTTTCTCATAGACAAAAAAACGCATAAAGTATTAGGGGTTTATTCGTCGTGGAAAGAAATTAAGCAAAAATAATTCTCTTGCCGGTGGCGAACGAGTTTCACTATTCATTCTTCTAGCTTCTTGCTTCCTGATTCCAAATTCCAAAATTATTACTGAAAACCAATAACTAACTAGGAACTAAAAAGATTCCAACATTTACAACACTATAACAAATTAAACTCAAAACTTAATTTTTCATTTTTAATTTTTAACTTTAAACTCTCATCACAGTTTTTGACAGTATAAACTGGTAATTACACCGACCACGCTTAAACTGTAATATTCAAATTGACAAATAAAATAATTGTTATAAAATATTAATGGTTCTTTGAAAACTCCTCATGAGTAAATCAAGTGCAATATTGTTAAATGTGTTATAAACATAGCAACAGCTTGAATGCAAAAAACCATTGGTTATTAAGAAAGGAGGTGAAGGAACACTATGGATATAAAACGTTTAACCGAGCTCAGTCAAAATATTGTAAAACTTCCGGAATTCACGACCATGCGTGTACCAGAAGGGTGCAATGACTGCTGTTGTGATTTAGGCTGTGAAACGTATTCATAGTCACCGCCATCCAAACAATATAAAGCAGACGAGGGAGTAATAAAGTATATACTTTATTACTCCCTCACTAGTTACAACATAATACCTAAAATAAGGAGATAATATAAATGCCACTACATCGCGTCTTTAAGATGTCTGTTCCACCAATGGGAACTATCGTATTTATGCCAGATGAAGAAAAACTCTTCCTAGTGGACGATGCCTCAACAATTCCTGACGAAATTATGAGTGAAACTCCGATTCCTTCTTTTACTCGTTTACCAGACTTCACTTATAGAGCAGCTCACTTGATCTTGAATAACTTATGTAATCTGCAATGTACCTATTGTTATGCCAATGCCGGTGACTCGACTCCAATTGAAATGTCACCAATGGTAATGCGTGCCACCATAACCAAAATTGTATCTGACACTATTACCTTGGGACAATCAATATTCGAGCTTGGATTCATAGGGGGCGAGCCAACACTATCACTTGCGCTTATGAACGAAGGGGAACAGCTGGCGCGTCAATTGGCGGCTGAAGCTGGAATTAGAGCACGGGTCGGTATTGTAAGCAATGGTTACTATTCTGCTGATGTTGGTGATTATATTCTGAAGTATCTTGACTATGCTACCATCTCTTTAGATGGTCCTCAAGAAATTCAAGATCATCAACGCCCGACACGAGGTGGGCGCGGATCCTTTGCTCAAGTCTATAACAACGCCCAACGTCTATATGACGCGGGTTTCCCTCTTGGAATCCGTTGCACGATTTCTCGCGAAAGCGTTAATAGGCTTCCTCAAATAATTGAATTCCTGCACAATTCGTTTCCTAAATCTGTAATCGGCTTAGAACCTCTGCAGGAATGTGGACGCTGTGCTCTTACTCACGCCTGCGGACCAAATCCAGAGGAATTGGTAGATCAAATGATTGAAGTGCTAAAGTTGGTATTATCGCGTCAAATCAAACTTAAATCTTCAATCTTGCGCTTTAAGATTCAAGGATCTGACATCAGTTTCTGTGGGGTGAATGGTCAAAATTTTGCTGTAACGCCACAAGGTTATGTAACCGCCTGCACTAGAGTAATTTCACACCAAGAACGCTCCGCTCAAATTTTTCACTATGGATCTTATGACCACAACCTTAACCGTTTTGTCTTTGATACTGTAAGGTACGCCTGGCTGAAAAAGATAGTTGTTGACTCAATTGAACAGTGTGCCGATTGCTTCGCTCGATACAATTGTAAGGGAGATTGCGCGGCAATCAAAGCTGATGCCTATGGCGACGTTTTAATTACCCAACCCAGCCCTCGCTGTTCGTCAATCCGTCGATTAACAGAGGCTCTATTTCGACTACGTGTTGGATTAGAACCGGCAGCTAGCAAATAACTAGCTGTTTTTTATTAAAGCTAACCAGAAATTCATCTACCGCGTGTTTCTTTAAATTAGATAGCTCCTTGTAATAGTTTAATCTAATTATTAAAATAGTAATATGACTATTATTCTAAAATCAAATAAGCAACTCTTTGCTATGCATTTATTAATTGCGCTCTTGGAAAAAAGGGTAAATATATTTAATAATCGTAAATTAGAAAAACTCTTTAATTCTCTCTTGGTTGATAAAAATTTTAAAAAATTAATCTCTAAGCTACGAGCTAATAATCTTAATTCTAACTCCTGCCGACGTTTTATAAATTTACTACTTCTACCACCTAATTCTCAATTTATTGATGAAGAATTATTAACACCATACCAAAACTTAAAACCTATATTAAACTCTTACATGAATTCTGACCCCATTGAAAAATTTTTTCAATTATACTGCGAATATTTAACTAAATTTATTAAATATAAAAACCGCCTTTTTCAATCAGAAGCCCAACGTCTTCTGCGTTTCTTTCGCTTGCCTAGTTCTTGGTTTGGTATAATTTACGTTCATATTAATGCCCTTGATTCACTAGGGGTGGGGAATAATTACTTCCGTAAACATTCCTCTATAATCTCTGTGCCAACGCTGTCAGGGGGAACTATAAGTCTTTCAGGATTCCGCCATGAACTAATGCACATCATCCTGAAAAAATTATGGGTAAATAATCTGACTGCAACACATTTTCATCTGCAAGTTCCGAGCAACTACCAAACAGATAGTCTTCGGGTTCAATTTGATGAATATTTTATTGTAACAGCAAATATTTTCTTTCTCCCAGCCGATCGACAAAGTAAACAATTGGAATATTTAGCCAAACACGGTTTTTCTGATATTAATATCTTTTATAATTTCCTTAGATTAAATTTCCTAACCAGATCTAAAAAGCTAGAAGTAAAACTGTTAAAAGAGCTCCTAGATCTGCTTGAAAAACAGTTAAATAAATTATGATTAGCAAATTAACCAAACAAAAGTTGCCCCAAACTGTTTCCTTCATTCCCCTCGGGGACTATCATTTACAACACTATAACAAATTAAACTCAAAACTTAATTTTTCATTTTTAATTTTTAACTTTAAACTCTCATCACAGCTTTTGACAGTATAGACCAGTTACACTATAATTTGTTCCAAGTTTTACTCCTACCATAAACCCTCCTGATAAACATATCATTATAATTAAAGGGTTGTTTTATGTTATGCTTTATTTAGAGATCAACTATTATTTGTATTTATGATAGCGGGAAATATAAAATTAAAGATGATAAGCTATGGTGTTCATTCGTCTATTAAGGGTAAATACTTTAAAGAATTTTCAAAGGCCGCTGATAAATTGATAAAATTCTTCCCGACTTCTCCATCTCTAGTTGAAATACACCTCTTTTCTAAACGAGGTGCTTTTGCTAAAAAAATTAAAAAGAAAAAAATTCCCAACTGGCTAATGGGGTATACACCAATAAGTAATCCTAACAAAATTTTTATTTATACCAAAGATTCTAGATTACTATCTAGTATTAGATTAAAAAAATTAGTACGACATGAATTAGCTCATGTTTTTACTAATCAGCTTAATCCTACTTTACCAACCTGGATAAAAGAAGGACTGGCGGTTTATTTAGCTAAACAGATTATCAAACCTTCTATTACCAAACGCGATTGGAAATTTATTAAACCGAATAAAAATTATAATTTTTTTGGCAGAAATTGGAACTCGCTGGTAAACAACCACCGAGCTTACAATAATTCCGGTTTGGTTGTTCAACAATTTATAAAAAGTTATGGACAAAAGAATTTTTTAAATGTATTAACCAAACATCAAACTAACCAAGATATAATCTTATCACTGGCTCTGTCTTTCAAAAAAACCAGTAAATCAATTATGGTGAATTTAGAAAAACTATTATGCTAAGAGTAAAATAGATAATGAATGATACTATTATGGTAAATCAAACGACTAAGAATCGAGTATGGATTTTTTATCTTAGTTCCTTTCTTAATGCCCTATCAAGTGGTGTAGTAGGACCCTTGTTAATTGTGTATCTTCTTACTTTAAACCTTTCCACTGCCCAAGTTGGACTACTGCTAGCGATTGAACGCGGCGCTACCATAATAACTGAATTTCCTACTGGTGTTTTTGCTGACAAATATGGCCGACGTAAATCCCTTCTTATCTCCTTTGGTCTACTCGCCTTAATCCTTACTGCCTGGTTTTTTACTAAAAGCTACTTGGTTTTTATTATTCTTTCCTTTTGTTGGGGGCTAGCTTACACTTTCCAGAGTGGCGCTAAGGAATCTTTTGTGATTGACTCGCTTAATCTAGCCAACGATGATACTTCAAGAAATAAGGTATTCTCACGACTCGCTGCTGCTGGCAATTTTGGTTTAGTGATTGGTGGATTAATAGCGGCCGGATTAACACTAGTTTCTCTACGTTCCATCTGGTTAGCGGCAGCGGTTGCTAACGGCTTCCTCTTCCTGCTCTTCCTGACAGCTACGCACGAAATACCAAACAGCTCCGATACTAAAATTAATCGACAAGGAACGCTAAAAGGATTTATTTCATCATCACTTCAAAGTCTACGATCTATTTCTGCTTCACGGACAATTTCTCGCCTCATGGGGATAACTATAATAGTTGGCCTAGTTATGGCAATCTATGGATTCTCTTACCCCATACTGTTTAAGACGCTTGGTTTGCCGCTCTACTACTTTGGCTTACTCGGTTCTGTGGCGGCAATCTTAGGAATTACTGGTGCTTTATTAGGAGAGAAAATAGTTAAACGTGCTGGATATCGCACTTCACTCACCTACCTTACTTTTATTCTTATTATACTTTTTTCTATATTTGGCTTCACTGAAACTTTGGGAGTTACTATTCTACTTTTTGCTACAATTGAGTTAACGCTCCACGGTTGGTTTCCTATATATAATTCATTCCTAAATAAATTTATTCCAAATGGATTACGAAGTAGTCTATTATCAATAAATTCAACCTTAAGTTTGCTGGCTCTGGCTGGTGGCGAGCTTATGGCCGGCGCCTTAGTAATGATAGTCTCACCTGCTCAACTTATTGCCTGGGGAGGTATTCTACTTGTAATCATCCTACTGCTACTTAGAAATATCAATCACTCTACAACAACGAATAATACACCAAAGGCAACGCGATGAATAAAAAAGAGTCGTCTAAATAAGAAATAATTTCCTATAATAAACGACTCGTGACGGTTGCTGTTAACAACACCCGCCTGCGCGACACATCGGATTCATATTGAGTTTACCAAGAATCCGCGCTGGCCTACGAAGCGGCTTTGCTTTAAGACCAGTAATCGCTTGTTTTTTCATCTATACCACCTCCTTTCGAGCGTCTTTCTGTTTTATAGTGCCATTCTCAGTCATAACTTCTAAAAGCAGAGAATGTGTTACTTTTTTAAAAACCTCACATCGATACCAAAACGCTTCTAGTGAGTTGGTATATTTACCATATTCTGAAGTTATGTAACATCCACCCATACACTGCCCTTCAATTTCGCAACCTTTACACGCTTTGATGTTTCCTATAACCCGCGAGGTGATAAGAGAACGGAAACTATCAGATTGAAAAATATCGTCTAACCCTTCTACCGTTCCTAATTCAGTACGACTATAGGAGCAAGGTAAAACAATCCCTGAGGGAGAAACAGATATTCCCATTCCAGTAAAAGCCGAGCAATTAAAGAGTTTATTCTTGAGTCGAGATTCAAACATATTTTTGAATGGTTTATCCCACAAACCACCAACTGTGATATTTCTTTTTTCTCCTAGTTTCTTAAACCACAACAACATATCAACTAGCTCATCGGGATCCTTTTGAAGAGAATTAATCATGTCAGGTTCAAAAGAACATGAGGTAATACCACGATCGGCTAAAAAATCAAAGAAATTTTCTTTAATTCTATCAATATTCTGATCTGTGAGTGTTAAACAAAACCATTCAACTTTCTTACCTTCTTTATCCAGATTATCCCATCCTGAGATAATACGCCGAAAAGTACCGTTGCCAGAAACTAATCGACGAATTTGGTCGTTTACCTCTAATGGCCCATCTAAACTCGTAGTAACTGTAACATTATTTTGCGCTAAGTAACCTGCTCGTGTTGGCGTTATTAAAGACGCATTACTATTGGTAGAAAATGCAAATTCATAACTATTACCATACCTACCAACAGAATAATCTATCACTTTTTGCATCAAATTCCACGCTAGTAACGGCTCACTGCCGCCAAAATAAATCTCAACTTTATTCCTTTGTCTCCTCTTAATAAAATTCATAAACCTATCAATTGCATTTTTGGCAATAGACCAAGTCATCCGACGCACTTTTGACAACTTCTTGTTAGAAGCCTCTATAACCTTCCGTGCTAAACAATATGAACAATTGAAGTTACAACGCTCATCTAAAATTAACCCTAGAGAAGACAGGTGTTGCCCCCTACAAATTCTATCAATATACTTCTTTATCGTCCGATGTAAATGTATTCTTTCATCTTGCCACTCGGGAATTAAAAAATGGTGTTTAATAAATAAATGAAGCCACTGCTCTAAATTCTCAATGGTATATTGAGCTTGTATGTCTTGTAAACTGCAGGGGCGGCGAAAAAGATTGAGAACAAAAATACACTGTTCGTTTAGAATTATAGGGTGCCCAAAGAGAGAATTATAAACCAAAGTCCCATCTTGATATTTCTTAATAATTAGATGGGGAGACTGAATGAATCTATTTCTATTATTGTCAATTATAGTTAACCTCTTTTTTTGTTCTTAGTCGTTTCTACTCACTCCAATAGCAATTAAACGAGATAGAATATTTTTAAAGTACTGTTTGGAGTATTCTATTTTAATATCAAATACACCATATTAATATCAAATACACCATATTGTTAAATGGCGATTTAACAAAAACCCGCTCGCTATTCAGCGAACGAGTTTCACTATTCATTCTTCTTTCTTTTACCTTCCAGCTTCTAGCCACCATGGACAGATTAGTTTTAAAAATTTCAACTACAACATTTACAACATTACAACAAATAAAACAGCTTCTAGTTTCCAAATTCCAAAATTATTACTGAAAACCAATAACTAACTAGGAACTAAAAAGATTCCAACATTTACAACACTATAACAAATTAAACTCAAAACTTAATTTTTCATTTTTAATTTTTAACTTTAAACTCTCATCACAGCTTTTGGCAGTATAAGCCAGTTACTCTACCAAGATCAGGATCTATATAAACTCCAACCACAAACTCGCCATTAGGACAAGAGGATGCACCTTGCTCAAAACTATTAATCCGGAACTAAAAGATTTATCTGATGATATTACTTAGATGCTGAAATACCTGTCCGCCGTCCGCCTTCCTGATGAGTGTACCTAAACCACCAATTCGTTGATGGGTTGATAACAAACGGAGGCAGCTTTGGATTTAGACTTTGGCAGACGGGAGTTCAGCCTGACGGTTGTTATTGTCATCCTGAACATTACCTTTCTGTCATCCTGAGCGCCAAGCGAAGAATCTCATGGACGATAGGGTTTAACAATGGGATGTTTCGCTAATACTCAACATGACAATGTTTCCTGTCATTCTGAGGCTTCAGCCGAAGAATCTCATGGACAACAGGGTTTTAACCAGGGGATGTTTCGCTAATACTCAACATGACGATTGTCGTTGTCATTCTGAGGCTTCAGCCGAAGAATCTAAGAGATGTTTTGTTAGCGCTTAACATGACATATAATAAAAAGCCGATTCTGTTTAGAATCGGCTTGAATTAATATAAGGTACGATTGGTTTTTCTATTTCAGGAAAACCATTTTTTTGGTTTCGCGGTAATCCGCGGTTTGCAATCTGTAAAAGTACATACCGCTTGGCAGTCCATCAGCGTTCCAGGTTGCC
>CAZMMW010000003.1:0-32753 GCA_964567515.1 uncultured Gammaproteobacteria bacterium
GACTTCGCTCGAACTTACTTTATCAAAAATTCCTAAACTGCGGAAGTCCGCCGCCCGCGCGTCAGCGCGGAGCTGAGCAGAAAAATTACCTTTCATTTTTTTGTTTTGAGCACGCCGATTTTTTCTTTTAGAAGGTAAGGCAATTTTTCTGCGAGGCAGACCGCTACTTTGCGAAGGTTGGCGGCGGAAATGCGAAAGAGATTAGCGAAAGACAAACTGGAAGCCGCCTAAAAAATATTTGGGTCGAACCTCGTTTTGGCCAACCGCGAGGCGCGCTACAGTGCGCCGAGCGGAGAGGAAAATAAGCCCAAAAATCAATGGGCGGCGCTTTGCGCCGCCGAAACGACAGACAAAAAAGACGAAAGTTTGATATTGGAGCGGGTAGGGGGAATCGAACCCCCAGCATCAGCTTGGAAAGCTGAGGTATTACCATTATACGATACCCGCACAACCGCCTTTAACTATTTACTTTACCGCTGGCTGTGCTATGTGATCAATTCGGGACTGATTTTACAGTGGTGCCGAGGGGCAGAGTTGAACTGCCGACGCAAGGATTTTCAGTCCTTCGCTCTACCGCTGAGCTACCTCGGCCCGAGTTATTTAATAATAAACGGATTAAACAAATTATAAAAGTTTAATCTGGTCGGGGTGCTGGGAATTGAACCCAGTCTACATGCTCCCAAAGCATGCGTACTACCGGTATACTACACCCCGACAAACTCATAAGTAAGCACTAATTAATTTGAGTTAACATAAATTAGCAAAAAACTTTTGGGTCGTACAGGACTCGAACCTGTAACCAACTGCTTAAGAGGCAGCTGCTCTACCGATTGAGCTAACGACCCCCACTGCCCTTGGAGGGATTCGAACCCCCAACAACTGGTCCGAAGCCAGTTATGATATCCATTTCACCACAAGGGCTCGATTTATCAAGCATTACTTAATAAAAAGAATTACACGACCAAAGCAATCTTTTCAACTTAATTGCAACAAAATAATAACTTTTAAATAAAGCTATCTCAAAATAACATAAAACCTTAATTTACTCAAGCTTCCTGTCTGCAACCTAATTCAAAGACTCGGGGTTGGAGACATGAGCCAAGGCTACTTCTTTACTGATCTTTTTTTCTTTTAATAGCCTCTTGATTGACTGATCCATACTAATCATACCCTCCTCAGCACTAGTTTGGATAACAGTTTTAATCTGAGCCACTTTATTCTCCCTAATTAAATTAGCCACGGCTGGATTATTAATTAAAATTTCTCTAGCTGCCACACGCTTACCTTCACCATCCGGCAACAATCTTTGTGAAACAACCGCCTTTAATGAATATGACAGCTGTAATCTAACTTGGGCCTGTTGATATGGAGGAAACACATCAATAATACGATCAATAGTCTGTGAAGAATTGGGGGTATGTAAAGTCGCTAATACTAAATGTCCAGTTTCGGCCAAAGTCAAAGTGGTAGCTATAGTATCCAAATCCCTCATCTCACCTACCATAATGACATTAGGATCTTGTCTTAAAGCATGTTTTAAACCTTCAGCAAACGATATCATGTCCGTGCCTAATTGCCGTTGGATAATAATACTTTTATCAGCCTTAAACACATATTCAATAGGATCTTCCAAAGTTATAATACTGGCCTTTCTTTCTTGATTAATTAAATTAATCATAGCCGCCAAAGAAGTAGATTTACCACAACCAGTAGGGCCGGTCACTAAAATTAAACCATAATCTGCCTGTATAGTATAATAAACTACCGAGGGCATAGCTATTTCTTCCATAGTAGGAATCTGCGAGGAAATGACGCGTGCTACTAGACCCATATTTCCTTTTTCAAAATGCAAGTTTATTCTAAAACGTGTGGCATCGTTTAATTGATAAGAAATATCCATCTCCTTATCATTCAAAAACTTGTCTTTTTGTTGACCAGTTAAAATAGACAATATCAAGTCTTCTACTATTCTAGGTGTGATAGCGGGATAGGTCAAAGCCTGTAAATCGCCCTGTACCCTAATAATTGGTGGCTTGCCCACCAATAAATGTAAATCTGAAGCTCCTTGTTCTCTGGCTTCAGTAAAAAGTTGTTCAATAGTCATAAATTTGTATTTATAGTTTAACTACTATTTAGATTAGTTTTAACTTAGTATTCTGTCAAAAATTTAAAAATACGTTTGCTGTAAAGCTTCTTTAATCATTACTGGTGGCGGGGTGGACCAGATTTGACCAGCAAAAAAATAGGGGCGATCTTTGCCTAAACCTCGTTTACTTATCCGTGTGGCAAATTTATCTATATCTTGTCCATCAATATGAATAGTTGGAGAAGAAAAAAAATTATAGATAATGGCCTGTTCCAAGGTATCAATAGGTATTACTGCGATCTCGGTTTTAATTTGTAAAGAAGCCAAAACTGCTTTTAAATCCAACAAAGCCTGCTGCCAATACTGACATTCTCTAACATATAATAATTCAATCCCTTCATTAGGTTGATGATTCATAGTGTTTTGACCAATTAATCAATTTAAACCATTGGTTATTAATTTTTGGCACTAACCATAAAACTATTAACGACAAAATAAAACCAGCCAAGATATCTATTACATAATGCCAACGCAAATATACCGTAGCTGGATAAATACTAATCAACAAAGGAGATAATAACCAAAATATTCTACGATGATATTTAAATAAATAAAAAATAAAAATAGTTGTTACGGCTACATGTAAACTTGGAAAGGCGTCTATTCTATTACCATGATTAACCACTAAATTACTAACAACTTCCGTAAGTTTATCAACGTTTTGATCTGATGCTAAAGTGCCCCACCAATACCAGGGGCCCGTAGCGGGAAAAATATTATATAAGACAAAACCAACATAGGAAGCCAAAATAGTACTAAGCACGCAATCATAAACTGCCTTCGTGTGTTTTTTTATAAACAACAACAGTGGCACCAACAAGTAATAAATAAAATAAGAAAGATAAGCCAGGGAAAACCACCTGGTCAAAAAATCACTCCGCCAATTATCAAGCTTAAAATGTATATTAACATCATTAAACAACCACTGATCTATAGCTAACAATTTTTGATCAACCTCGGGAATTTTATTCTGGTACATTGATGCTCTAAAATTAATATAAATTAAAAACATAAGAATAAACGGCCACAGTAATCGTAAAAAAAGCAAAGAATTTTTGATTGTATTTTTTTTGCTATCTCTGATCAATTTAGCCGCCAGATAAATTATGATAGCCATTAAAACAATGGACGATAATTGTAATCCATAATTAATCAATGGCGGTTCTAGGCCATAACGCCAATACCAAAAAATAACTATTACCAAAAAAATAGGACTAACAACCTCCGCAATTTGAATTTTATATTTTTTTAGTAATTCAATCATGCTTTAAAGCATCCTCGGTATAACGGTTGCTTGCGTTCCATAAGAACCACCCTTGGTTTAAACTAGCATCCTTAATCACTGTTATTTGGGCTTGTATTAATTCTCTAGTATGCTGCCCTCCCATATTAAAATCCTGCAGCCATGGTCTTATTATAACATTATTTCTCCCAATAATCTCTTGCCCTAAAAGTAAAGTTTCTCTGACCACTTCATAAGGATGTTCCGCTAGATTATTAAAACCAAAACTGCCAGGATAATAATGTGATGGATATAACATAGGAGACAGGACGTCAAAATATTGAGCTAATAACTTAGCACCCTGACCAATATTTACATCCCAATCTTTAACAAAAGTATAACCAAAAATATCTGCTGAAACTATAGCGTGGGGGCGATAATTTTTAATTTCTTTGATGATATATTTAGCAAAATTACTAATCACCTGCTCGCGACTTTGTTTTTTGTTCCAAACTGGATCAACTAATGACTCTTAGAATTTATTTATTAGCACATTTTTCGTCTATAAGAAAACTTCTTCTCTTGTCTAGTTTCCTTCTGTTTTTTGATTTTCTAGGAAAAGACCCCCCTATGAATGTCCGCGCTCATGACGATGGTTCGTGCCGAAATGAGATGGTAAAATATCAATATCATTAATTAATAAAACGATCGGGGCAGGTAATCCTAGTTCTTTTTCAGTGAAATCTAATGCAGTTGTTTTGTCACCCAGAGCAATAAAAAACATTTTTCCACCTACCGTACAAAAAACCTCTAATTGCTCAGTATGTTTCGGGAAAACAAACTGACGTCTGGGTCTCAAACCTATCATAGGAGAAAAAATATCTATATCATCAACACTCTCTCCAAGCATGCCATCAATATTTACATTATCTGAAATACTATCACAGCACCAATCCAAACTTGTTTCTGTCCGCAATTTGATGATATTGAAACCATCAGGAATATTTTTACTTTTCTTAGGGTCATGGGCATTAACAAAACGCTCATAATATAATGCCTCATCGTTAATGGGATGTTGAAAAACAATGCGTGTCGCCGGTAATAATTTTCTATCCACCGCCTCGTTTACTGGGTTTGCCTCAAAATTAATAATCTTTGGCGAATCAATAAAAGATCTTTCTGAACGTGACAACTTGTTTCGTGCCATAATTATTTCCTTTTTTAAAAAATTAATATTTAGTTGAAAATGTACAATTAATTAAAGATTTTATTTTAATGTTACATAATAACAAAAATATAATTTTTGTCAGCTTCTCAAACCTCTCTGGTTAAATAATAAACCATCGGTTACAAGACAAAAGGGTTGATTTTTTCAATTCAATCCTACTCGAGAAAAAAGGTATCAGAAAACTACATTGCTGGGGCAGTAGCTTCTTTGAAATCATGCTTTTTTAGTAGCCAAGTCAAAACTGGCGGTGATATTAAAGTGGTTAAAATAACCATAATAACTATCACTGAATATAATTCAGCTGATAGCACACCAATACCCTGACCAATAGCGGCAAAAATCAGTCCCACTTCACCGCGAGGAACCATGCCAACTCCAACCAGCCAACGATCCATACCTTTGGTTGTGCCCAAACCGGATAATAACTTACCGACAACAGCGATAACTGTAATAATCAACGCCAGCCACAAAGCTTGTAAATTAAACAAGGCATCCAAACGGACATTGAAACCGGTCAAAATAAAGAAAACGGGAATTAAAAAATGACCAATATCTTCAATATAGTCCTCAATGTGTTTCTCGGTATGGTGCTTAATAAGTTTATCAATACCACCCCTCTGTTCAACTGGAATATTAACATTGATTTTTTCCATAGCTTCAACTATTTTTGGTCTACGAAAAGCTGTGAAGTGAACCGGATCAAGCACCAATCCGGCAGCAAAGGCACCGACAATAGGAGCCAATCCTACTATATTAGCTAAATATGCTCCTAACAACATAAAAGCTAGACTAAACACCATTTTCATGCCGGTTCCGTTATGAATCCTGACAAACATCTTGCTAATATAAGGGGCTGAAAAACTACCAATCACCATGGCTCCCACCAAAAACAATAATGCTTTAGCTGTAATCCAAGCAATGTTAGTAAAAGTAACCCCGCCGGTAACAACAATCGCGGATACTACTGCCAAAATTATTAATCCCACTACATCATCGATCACTGCCGCACCTAGAACAGTTTGTGACTCTGGTAACTGAAGTTTCTTTAAATCAGAGAAAACCCTAGCAGTAATGCCAACTGAAGTAGCAGTAAGAGTAGCTCCTAAGAATAAATGGGTATTGAATGACATCTCAGAAAATAACCATGGACCAATCACCCAAGTACCTAGAATAAATGGAGAAATAACACCAATGGTAGCTACTAAAAAAGCTGGGATACCAACTTTACGCATCTTGGTCATATTACTCTCTAAACCAACCTTGAACAGCAACACTACCACTCCTAATTCTGCCATAAACTTAATATATTCATTGGCGCCAATAGGCTCAAACCAATGTAAACCTAAAAACGCTAGGTTACCTAATACAATACCAAAAATCAACTCGCCTAGGACGGCTGGCTGCCCAAACCTTTCTACCGCACCGCCTATTTTAGCGGCTATGATAATAATAGCCAACCATAAAAAAGTTAGAGCGATTTCTCCACCATGACTTGCTATCTCCCCTTCGGAAGCTAGTGCTGGTAAAGCAAAAATAAATGCTGCTATTGCAGTTAAAAAAAGTCTGTTCTTTATAATTTTCCTTGATTATTAGTTTATTATTTTGATTTTTTTATTTTTAATTTTTTTAAAAAATAAAAACCCAAAAATTTAATGGGCTAATTTTAATTATTAGCAAAGATATACTATAACTTTTATTAAAAATGTCAAGGCTTTAAAAATTTTACTCCACCAACATCAATAATAACATTAGTCCTATACCCAATAAAAAGGATAATAACTGCATTAAAGCTTTGCCTAGATGGGTTTCTTTGTGAAGTTCTGGTATCAAATCAACAGTAGCAATATAAATAAACCCACCGGCAGTTAAGGCCAATAATGGCCAGATGATCTCTTGGACTTGTGAACCCAACCATAATACTAAAACGGCACCTAATAAAGCCACCAAACCTGAAAGAAAATTAAAAACCAAGGCCTTGGTTTTAGTAAAACCGCTATGTAATAAAATAGCAAAATCGCCAATTTCTTGGGGCAATTCATGCAACATAACCGCAATGGTAGTAACTAAGCCTAATTTTATATCCACCAAATAAGAAGCGGCAATCATTGCACCGTCAATAAAATTATGAAATCCGTCGCCAATTAAATTTAAATAACCAATAGGGTGTTTGTCTTCTTCTGATACATGATGATAATGATGCCACCTAATGACTCTTTCTAAAATTAAAAAAATTAGAATAGCTCCTATTAAATACAAAGAAACGTCCAAACCAAAACCCTTATCTTCTATTAACTCCGGCAAAATATGCAAAAAAGCATCGCCTAACAAAGCGCCGGCAGCAAAACTAACTAAGAAGAAAAGTATTTTTTTTAACTTTTCTACTGTTACGGCTAAAACCAAAAGTCCAGCAAAAGAAATTAAACTTATTACCAAAACGCTTAATAAAGAATAAAACCAGACCATAACTTACTTAGTTAAATTTATAATATCTATAATTATTCCGGCTATTAAGGCTAAAATTGTTGCACTAAAAGTTAATAAATAGTTCCACCTTTCTGTTGATGACTCTAATGATTCTAATAAATAATGCAGAGCCTCCTTATCCCGTACACCCAAAACACTCAATGGTTTTATTTTTTCATCCAATTTATAAGTCTTAATTATAGCCAACCGTTTTTTGGAAATTTGATAACGATGAACATAATAAACAGCAAAACCGATAGTGCCCACATACCAAGCCAAACTTACCCAAAATCCGCTAAAATTATTTAGAATAATAATACTGCGATAGGCAATAATGGAAAGCAAAGCTAAAGTAAAATAAAACATTCTAACCTTAAAAGGCGCTATTTTAGTTTGTAATTCATGCGACATACTAATTAAGTCTAATAACTTTTTTGCTTTCCGCCAAGACTTTAACAAAAAACTCCTCTGCCAACTGGCGGATAGGAAGGATTTCTTAATGGGGTGATTAAACGAACAAACTTGGGAAACTGATAGGCTATTGTATTTTGCTTAAAGTATTCTGGGTATCTTTCAGTGATTTGCCAAAAAGGAGTAAGCCATCTCTGTGTCCGCCCATAACTAATACACCGCGTTGTAGGCTATTTACGCTCTTCAATATTTTCCTAATTTCGCGTGTCATGTCAGGTGTTCCATAGGTTGCATTTTTAGCTGTGGTAGGTATCGTATTTCTTAATTTTTTCCAAAGTCGAGCATTATGTATGTGTACCACCGCATTTATACTCTTTGATGATTCATATACAGCAGCATGACTAAGTGACTCGGAAGACGCTATGGTGCTGCCAGAACAGGTTATGTGATTTTTTTTATAATCCCAATCGGTAACCAGTGAAAAGTGTTTTGATTTTAATGATCTTTGACCGCCAGTGGCATTGCCGGTAATGATAAATCCATTTTTCGAGCGGTGACTTACGTTTCCAAAACCGATACCTTTCTTAGTTATGCCTATTAATCCTTTGTTATAGAAGTATTGGCGAGCCCTACTAATTTCTTTAATTAAGATCGACTTTAATGATCCGCCTTGTTTCCAAGAATAATTAAACTTAATATAACCGTCTAGTTCAGGGTAAATATCTATTATAGGAAAAATTTCGTTCAACAATTTGACCGAATGGTTGGCTATCGGGCAGGATTTTTGCCCCACATAAATTGATATAAAATTCATTTTTTTCGCACCGACAATATCGGTACTACAATCGTCACCTATAACAAACACTTGAAAATTATTTTTAAATAGCGCTTTTTTTAACGCGAGTTTGAAAATTGGGGCAAATGGTTTATCCTTGCCAGCCTCCTCTGAACTGACAATAAAATCAAAATATTTCGCAATCCCCAGATATTCCAGTTTAGTTATCTGAATTTGCGCCAGAAGGTTTGAAACTATGCCTATCTTAATATTATTTTGTTTGATAACTTGCAATGTTTTTTTAACGGTTTTGAAAAGTCTAAGATGTTTGTACGTAGTCTGCCAATAAAGGTTGGAAATTCTATTTAGCAACCCTGGTTGTATAGGCAAATCAAGTAGCTCAAACATCTTTTGAAAATACAGAAAGCGATTATGTGACGACGCTACCGGTCCAAGGAGTTTATGAACACTTTGTCTCGATTCTTTATAGAGAAAATCAAATTGTTTTTTGTTTAGTTCAGGTTTGATTCGATGCAAAAATTTATAGCATTCATTCCGTGCGCGAATATAGGCTTCGCTCGAATTGCACAGGGTATCATCGATATCAATAAGCAATAGTTTTTCCATAATTAAATTATAGTTTAGTTAAGATGACTAGCCAATATAAGACTTTTTTATTTCGAAGTTCGTCACCCCCTAGATGGGTATCTTAAATCGCAAAATTGAGCGAACTTAAATTAACCGCTTAACTAAAAAATCCCTCGTTTGAGCGAGAGACTCCTTGATGGGGTGGCTAGAGGGAGTTAAACCCTCACTAAGGGCTCCACAGGCCCCTGTGCTATCGCTACACCATAGCCACCATAAAGCAAACGCAAAAAGATTTTAGCACTAAACTTATTTATATTCAAGCTCCTGTTCCTGGGGCTTATCCATAACTGAAATCCAAATATTACCTGGAAGTAAAGGTAAATAACTGCCATCTTCTGCTAAAAATTTAGTAGTAGAATTTAAATTATCCCGATACCATTTACCTTGATAAACTTTACCTCCAACAAATAAATAAACTCGACCGCTACCGATGGTTTTGATATTTACCCGCAACAAAGGATCTTTGGGAATTGGTGTAATATCAGTAAACATCACTATTAAATTCTTCACCTGCAATTGTTGGTTAGTGATTTTATCAAGGTGCGCTTTACCATCCATTGATCTTAAATAAACACCAGTGTTCTCTTGATATTTCCATAGAACGTCATAAGTTAAGGGGTAATAAGGAACCAAAACTTGAGTAGCAACTTCACCTACTAATTGGGGTTTTATGTCGCTAGTTGGATGATACAACCAACCTTGCAAACTATTGGTAACAGGCCAATTTTGCGTCATGGCATAATCATAAAATCTAGTAGCGCTAGTGTATAAATTATGTGGCTTACTTTCATTTTCTTCCCGCCAATAGGCGCCACTATAAGAAAATTCGTTTACGTCTTGTACACCAGGAACTCCTTTAGCTAATATCGCTAAAGCTTCGGGAGATCCTCCACTATGAGCATAAAAACCAGCCACTTCTCTAACCCAATCAATAAAATAAGATCGAGCGCTTCTAACTGGACCTATTTTAGCTGGTAGGCCTTTTTGAAAAATAGCTAAAAACCTAGTAATACCGCCCTCGGTAGGAGCTTCCCAAACCAAATCAGCAAACGATAAACCGGCCTGTGGTCGGCTGGTTGGATAATTTTCTACTACTACAGCCAATGGCCTTCTCTCTGCCACCTCCGGCATAATCAACTCGCCAGTTAAAATAGAAGTTAAAGTATTCGATTGACTCTGAAGTAAAACACTATTATTTACTATTGGAGTTGTAGGTAATTTAACATTATATGTTAGTGGCGCCATGATCATTGCTGTGATAATTAATAAAATAGTGATTAATAAACCAGTAAACCAAATAGCATGCTGCCACAAATAAATCCCTCTCTTTTTAGACAAAGAGGATTTTGTCGGTGTAACAATTTTGGGAATTACTGGAGTAACTGGTTTGCTCGCGATAGTTGGAGCAGATTTCTCTTTAATAAGAGACGATCTAATTTTAGTAACTTTTACTTTAATAACTTTATTATCATTTTTTTTGGTTGTTTTAGTGGTGGACATATTTTTCCTCCTAAATATTTAAAATTATTTAAGTTCAACACGGAGCCAGTTATTATATTCTTCATCTAAACTATTGGCTACTTGCAAACTAATAAAAGGTGCTAAATATGAATGCCTTGATTGTATCATTTTTTTTAACTTTTGAGCATAATCAGGAAGACTAACCAAACTCAGAAGACAACCCTTGCCTCGAGTTATTTTATTTTTCCGTGGCGGCCAAAAATAACGTGAGTAAATAATTGGGTAGATATCATAGCAAGTCGCCAATCTTTGTTTTAGTGCTAAATCGCCAATTCGTTTAGCTTCTTTTAAATTAGGACAAGTTGTCTCAATTAAAATAAATTTCATAATAATCCTTTAGCCCAATTAGCAACTACTCGGCCCAATTGTTTTTCTTTTCTATAAAATCCGTGATCAGCTCCTTTAATAATCTTACCTATAAACTCCTTGGTATTTACGGCTTTATTTTTAAAAGTATTAATAAAATTTTGAGGGGCTCTATCTAAATATTCATCCTTGTCCCCAATTAAAACTAAAACTGGAATCTTAATAGCGGCCAACTCTTTAAATTTGGCTTTTTTGTCATAATAAGGAAAAACATCTTCTGGAGTACCTGGAGTATATAAACTTATATAACGAGCTGCGGTAATCGGAACCGGGCTTAATATATAAGGCAAAAGTTGGTGTGGATTCTTTTTATTTAAAATCTTTACCTTTCTGATAATAGTATTATAACGTTTATCTAACTCCTGTTTTTTGCCAGCATAATCATTCATGGGGCCAACTAGACCAATACCAGCTACCCGCCGATCATATTGTTTATACATATAATACAAAATCTTATTAGCCCCAGTACTATGCCCTACCAAAAAAATTTTCCTAATACCTCGCTGATATAAAAACTGTATCATAGCTTCAATGTCCCAAATACTCTCTTTAAAATTTTCTAACCCGCCACCAATAATCCTTTTAGTCTTATGTTTAATGCTAGTAGGCGTCCTTTTGAAAAATCTAGACATTGCTCCGGAGCCACGTGTATTAAAAGAGGTAAAAGCAAAGTTATTTTGAATACAAATTTCAGATAAAACCTTAATTCTTTCACCGCCACCATAAAAATTGCCCATCAGACCGTGTACCCAAATAATTGCTTGGGTGGTTTTGCGATCAGGCAAAAACAATAGACCATCTAACCACAAATTGTCTTTAGTTAAAACTCTTTCTAAACTAACTTTCATATTTTTATAATCATTCACTTTTTGTTTCTGCCCCCGAGAGGAATCGAACCTCTATCAGCGGCTTAGAAGTCCGCGGTTCTATCCATTGAACTACAGGGGCAAAAATAAAAAATAATGACTAATAAATTTTTTGTATCTTAATATCTTATGCCTTATTTTGCTATCTTTGTCAACCTTTTCTGCGTCGAGAATGAAAAGCTCGATACACCTCTTTTAGTTGTTTATCAGTTACATGCGTATAAACTTGGGTAGTGGTAATACTGGAGTGGCCAAGCATTGTTTGCACTGCCCTTAAATCAGCGCCGGACGATAACAAATCTGTGGCAAAAGAGTGGCGTAAGGTATGAGGAGTAACTTTTTTAGAAATACCCGCTACTTTGCGATAATATTCTATAGAACGTTGAACGCTACGAGCCGTTAAAGGGTGTGGTCTTTTCTGATCTTTTTCTCTGTCTTTAGCTGCCCGATCATGCCCCACCAACAAAGAAGGGTCCAAATCGGTACGAGCTTCTAAATATTTTTTCAAATGATGACGTGACTGTTCTGATAAAAAAACTAATCTGACTTTTCCTCCCTTGCCTCTAACTGATAACTCATCTTTATTTAAATTTATCTGCTCTCTTTTTAAATTAACCAATTCTGATATACGCAAACCAGTAGAAAATAATAATTCTAAAATTGCCTTGTCACGCAGTTTAATTATCTCGATTTCGTTAGTCTTAAGCGGCGCTTCTAATAATCTTTCTAAATCAGTTCCTTCCAAAAACTCTACTTGCCTATCAGCTTGTTTGGCTAATTCTATTTTTTCCGGAGACAGAGATGTGATATCTCGCTTACGCAGATATTTAAGCAGCGACCGCAAAGCTATCAAGTGATAATTTTGTGTAGCGCGGGAAAGCTCATGATTCCCTCGTCCTTCAAATCTATTAAGCCAAAGACGAAAAACTCTTACCTGATCTAAAGTTATGTCTTCCGTTTTAGGCAGGCGACTCAATTTATTTTTTAACCAAACTAAAAATCTAGTTAAATAAAAATCATAATTACGCACGGTCAATTTACTGCGCCCGCGTTCTATTTCTAAATACTCTAAAAAGTCGTGAAGTAAATCATGCAGAGAAGCCATATTGCTTATTCATTTTACGACACTGTTGACAAAATATCAATCTTGCGCCATACTTAAATGTTTTAAAAATAAAAATTATTCAACTCAAAAAAGGTAAAAAATGGTAATAAAATTAACAACAAAAGAAAAAGGAATTCTTTATAAAACAATAAAGATTCTACTCATCGGGGTGGTGCTTTTGGGGTGTTTGATACTGATGGTTTATTTATTAAATCTTTGGTACATATCACTAACCGAGAACGACCCTATTTATAATTTTAATCAATCATATCGTAGCTTCTGGGCTATGGTTTGGGGTACGATCTGGTTATTAATCAAATGGGCTCTATACGGAATGATTGTCATCATAACATTCCTGCTTGGTTATTTACCTTGGCATTTCCCCACGGGAGCTTTACTGATTTATAGCGTGATAACCCTAATTATACTAGGTAAGGCGCTAGGTTCTGGCGGAGGCCATCATTAAAACACTTAAAACAAACCGTTGTTAAAAAACGACAACGGTTTTTCATTTTTTCAAATACTTGATCAAAATCATATTATATGTTAATCTATCATCGTTAATAATTATCGCTTGGCTTGGTTCGCGGAACATTATCCTCTTCCGTTTACTAGGCAAGTGGAAAGGAAAATTATGTTAGATAAACAAACCAAGGATAAAATTATTGGTAAATTTAAGACACATGCCCAAGACACGGGTTCGGCCGAGGTCCAGATTGCTATTCTAACCGAAGAAATTAATCGTCTAACCGAACACCTAAAAACTCATAAAAAAGATTTTTCTTCTCGTCGTGGTCTACTTAAAAAAATTAGCCAACGACGTCGTTTGCTTAAATTCCTAAAGCGAGAAAATGAAAAATCCTTTGAGCGGGTAGTAAAAAAACTTAAAATTAATATAAAAATCTCTGATATACCACAAGAATTACCCGAGGAGATAGAAGAAGGGCTAGAAGCTGAAAAAACAGATGATATAAATAATTAATTATGGCTCAACACAAAGAACAACGTGTAGGAATCTTTCTGGATGTACAAAATATGTATTATTCCGGCCGCAATTTATATGGCGCTAAAGTAAATTTTGGTGCAATTTTAGAACAGGCTGTCGGTAACCGTAAATTAATTCGTGCTATCGCCTATGTAATTAAAGCCGAAGCACCGGAAGAATTGAAATTTTTTGAAGCCCTAGACAAACAAGGCTTTGAACTAAAAATGAAAGACTTGCAAATTTTCTCTAGTGGTTTTAAAAAAGGCGATTGGGACGTAGGCTTAGCTATTGATGCTATTTCCATGGCGCCTAAACTAGATGTAATAATCTTAGTTACTGGCGACGGTGATTTTGTGCCTTTGGTTCGATATTTACAATTTTTAGGACAACGGGTTGAGGTCTTAGGTTTTGATCAAACTACTTCTCAAAAATTAACAGAAGCAGTAGATAACTTTTTTGATCTATCAATTAATCCAAAAAAATTCTTAATCTATAAAAAATAATTGTTAACTTAACAAGGAGCAAGCGTCCGGTTTTAACGGGTGTTGTTTGAAAAGAACTTAGCTTAAGTATAAAAAACTCAAGTTAAACTCTTCTCAAATAACATCTATCGGCACCTCTCCTTGTTGGGCTTCTAAGGAAAATTATATATGTCAGATGTTACTAAATTCAGCCAGGAAATTGCTGGCAAAAAATTAACTGTCACTATTGGACAATTAGCTAACCAAGCGCACGGTAGTTGTACTGTTCAATATGGAGAGACTGTGGTTTTGGCTACAGTGGTACAAGCACCAGCAGCACGCGAAGGAATAGATTTCTTTCCTTTATTAGTCGATTATGAAGAAAGGCTTTATGCTGCAGGAAAAATCAAAGGTTCCCGTTTTATTAAAAGAGAAGGCAGGCCAACTGATGAGGCAATTTTAACCGCCCGCATGATTGATCGATCAATTAGGCCTTTATTTAAAGGCACCGAAAGAAAAGATGTGCAAGTAATGGTAACTGTTTTATCCGTGGATCATGAAAATGATCCAGATATACCATCTTTAATATCAGCTTCAATAGCTTTAGGTATTTCTAGTGTACCCTGGAATGGACCCTTGGCCGCCGTTAGAATTGGTCATATTGATGGGGAATGGTGTTTAAATCCATCCTATGAAGAGCGCCAAAAAAGTGATTTAGACATGGTTATAGCTGGTACGCAAGAAGAAATCGTTATGATAGAGGGACAGGGCAAAGAAACACCAGAACAAACAGTTAACGAAGCTTTACTTTTTGCCCATAAACACATTGTTAACTTTATCCCTTTTATTAAAGAAATCATTGATAAAGCGGGGAAACCAAAAATTGCTGGTGAGATTAATCTGGAGACCGAGGCGATGGAAAAAGTCACTAGGAAAATTAATGACTATTTGGGTGATAAAATTAATAATATTTTTCCTTGTCCCTCGCGTTTAGAATATCATCAATTAGTTGATAAATTAAAAGTTGAGCTGGATGAAAAATTAAAGGCTGATAATGAAATTTCCAAAGAGGAACGGTCTTTAGGATTACAAATATTTGAACACGCTCTAGACCAACAAGCGCGTCAATTATCTTTGACCAAAGGACTTAGGGTTGATGGTAGAAAATTGGATGAATTACGACCTTTGGTCGCCAACGTTGGTATTCTGCCTCGTACTCATGGCTCTGGTCTCTTTAGTAGAGGAGAAACTCAAGTTTTGTCTATCGTTACTTTAGCCTCTCCCGCAGCTGAACAAACTTTAGACGGCATGGAAGAAGAAGGAAAAAAGCGATACATGCACCATTACAATTTTCCAGGTTTTTCGGTAGGCGAAGTCTCACCTGTCAGATCTCCGGGCAGAAGAGAAATTGGCCATGGCGCTTTAGCTGAAAAAGCTTTATTGCCCGTACTTCCTGATAAAGAAACTTTCCCTTATACCATTAGGGTAGTATCCGAAGTGTTATCATCCAATGGCTCTTCCTCGCAGGCCTCGGTTTGTGGTTCCAGTTTAGCATTGATGGATGCTGGTGTACCGGTTAAAAGAGCGGTAGCCGGCGTGGCGATGGGGCTGTTAACTGATCCCCGGGACAAATCTCGATACGCCATCTTAACTGATATTCAAGGTATTGAAGATCATGCTGGTGATATGGATTTCAAAATTGCTGGCACTCAAGAAGGTATCACAGCTATACAATTAGATATTAAATTGGGAGGTGTCTCTACTAAAATCTTAAACGAAGCAATACAACAGGCCAAAACAGCTAGGCAAACTATTTTAAAAACAATGAGTCAGTCAATTACTGAACCTCGGATTGATTTATCCCCTTATGCTCCCCGTATTACCTCTTTCCGTATTCCGGTAGAAAAAATTAGAGATGTTATAGGGCCAGGAGGAAAAGTTATTAATGAAATAATTGAGGCTACTAAGGTTACTATTGATATTGAGGATGATGGTCTGGTAATGGTTACATCTGTCTCTCCTGAAGCTTCCACCAAAGCCATAGATTGGATTAAAAATATAACCCGCGAGATAGTGGTGGGAGAAATTTTTCAAGGCAAGGTGACAAGATTAATGAATTTTGGCGCTTTTGTTGAAATATTACCCAAACAAGAGGGTTTAGTACATATTTCTGAATTAGCCTGGCATCGTGTCAATAAAGTTGAAGATGTAGTTAAAGTAGGCGATATTATCCTAGTTAAAGTAACTGAAATCGATAACCAAGGCAGAATTAATCTATCACACAAACAAGCTTTACCAAAACCAGAAGGTTTTACTGAACAAAGTTTTAATAATCACCACGGCGCCTCAACCAAACCACGATTTAAACCCTATCGTCATTAAAAAGATTCTCTTAGTCTTAATCCTGTGGATAAACTGTAAAAACAATTTTTTGAGTACCTCTGGTGTTCAATAACTATCTGAATAAATTAGCTAAAGTTAGATAATAATTATATCTTGACCATATATTTAAAATGTGGTATATTGTAAATAGATAAAATTGTAGATATTAAAAATTGTCTAAAAAAGTAGATAAAAAGATTGTTTCGATTTCTAAACAATGGGATTAATCTTTTTCTCTACTGTTTCTATTTTCCTCGGTCTTTTAAAACCTCACTTAGAGACCAACTAAAAAATGGAAACAAAAACAAAAGCGGCAAGATACAACTCCATTTGTGTTTTGACCATAGAAATGGTAGGAGAATATATGCGTGATGGTTCAAATTTAACAACTAAAGTGAGGATTGCGCCCCAAGGCGTTCGAGGATAAATTCTTTCCTAATTTTCCCTTCAAGGGAAGTCTAAGAAGGTAGCGCGAACGTCGTAATATACGGGGCGATGAGCTCGAAAATTCAATTTGCTTAAAAAGCGGGGCATCATCGCCCCGTTTTCTGTTTTTATTTAAACAAATTTTGACTACCACAGGACTGTTGATTTAAAATTAACTATAATGGTATAATCTTGTTTGTACTTAATCTCTCCTCTCATATGAAAAAGGGTCTTCTGTTACAAATAGAAAAACAACTAAAAGATCAGCAGGGTAAATTAGAACATGAATTAACTACATTAACCGATGTCGAAATTAACGGGCGTGGTTTGGCTTATCCACAATACGGAAACAAAGAAGACGAGAATGCAGCAGAGGTAGCCACCTTCTCTGATAATTTATCTTTGCAACAGTCACTTAAACAAGGCCTGCGTGATATCAAAAAGGCTTTGGAAAGAATTAAGACGGGCACTTATGGTGTTTGTAAATATTGTCATCAAGAAATTGATGAACGTAGACTAAAAGCTCGACCGGAGTCTGGTTCTTGTATTAGTTGTAAAAATAAACGTCTGGCCAATAAATAATGAGTCGCTGTCAATATTTCCGTTTTGTTATTCTACTGTTATTAGCTATCCTTGATCGCTTAACTAAATATCTAGTCCTATCAGGAAAAACAATGACCTGGGGTTTTTTAAATTGGTCACTGATTATCAATGATACTTTCTGGAATATTACTATACCTCCTACCATAACCATCATATTTAGTATCGGTATCTTGTTAATTATTGGAATTTTATACTGGATGTTTTATCAACAAAAAAAATACTGTTATTTATTGCCCCTAAGTCTTATAATTATTGGTGGGATTAGTAATTTAATAGATCGTTGTTATTGGGGTGGTGTAATAGATTTCATAACTTTAACAAATTTACTTGTTTTCAATCTAGCTGATATCTATTTAATCGTAGGTCTAATATGGTTAATCAAAAATACTTATACTTCATGTTATGTCCGCTAAGGTTTTTACTGTAGCTTTATCTGGTCTGGCTACTGCTATAGTAGAAGTAGAAGCAGATCTGTCATCACAGCTACCTGGTATTTTTATTGTTGGTTTACCAGACAAAGCTGTAGAAGAGGCCAGAGAGAGGGTGCGTTCAGCTTTAAAAAATAGCCATTTGGAATTTCCTCGCCATAAAGTAACTGTGAACCTAGCACCCGCTGGTCTACGTAAAGAAGGATCGGCTTATGACTTACCTATAGCCATAGCTATTTTATTAGCTTCCGGACAATTTAAACCCGCCGAACATTTAAACGATAGTTTATTTGTTGGTGAATTAACCCTAGAAGGTCAAATCAGGCCCATTCCGGGTGCGCTGGCAATAGCCAAACGTTGTCAAAAAATGGGTTTTACTAAATTATATGTACCTCAAGATAATGTAGCTGAAGCAGCTTTGGTTGATAATCTAAAAATCTATGGCGTAGATAAATTAACCACCTTACTAGAACATTTAAGTGGCCAATCTCTACTTTTTCCTCAACCGCTAACCGATTTAAGTCTCCATCAATTAAGTTTTAACGAGACATTTTTAGATTTAGCTGATATTAAAGGGCAAGAACAAGCTAAAAGAGCCTTAGAAATAGCCGCCGCCGGTGGACATAATTTATTGTTATCTGGTCCACCCGGTACTGGCAAAACATTACTAGCACAAGTAATGGCTAGCATCCTACCACCCCTAGACCGAGAGGAAATATTAGAAGTAACTGAAATTTATAGTGTGGCTGGTTTGCTAAGACCCGGAGAAATTGCTAAAACCGACCGACCGTTTCGTTCTCCTCATCATACAGCTTCAGATATTTCTCTGGTTGGTGGCGGTTCCGTGCCTAAACCTGGAGAAATTTCTTTAGCCCATCGCGGCGTTTTATTTCTTGATGAAATGGCTGAGTTTTCCCGGGCGATTTTAGAGAATCTACGACAACCACTAGAAAGTGGTACTATTATTGTCTCACGAGCCTTAGGTAGCGTAAGTTTTCCTGCTAAATTTATTTTAGTCGGGGCGATGAATCCCTGTCCTTGTGGTTTTGCTGGCGACCCAGAAAAACCCTGCACTTGTACTCCAGCTATGGTTTATAGATATCAACGCAAACTTTCCGGGCCCTTACTAGACCGTTTTGATTTACACGTAGAAGTAATGCGTTTACCTTTTGAAAAACTAGTAACCCAAGGAGGAGAAAAAACCAAATCAGTACAAGAAAGAATAAAAAATGTACGTTTGATACAAAAACAACGTTTCCGAGATCTCCCTTATAAGACCAATTCGGAAATGGATTTAAGGCTTTTACGTAAACTTTGTCCCTTATCAGAAACAGTATTAGAACTGCTAAGGCAAGCTGTAAATAAATTTCATTTATCAGCCAGAGTCTATAATAAAATAATTAAAATAGCCAGAACTATTGCTGATCTTGACCATCAGGAAAAAATAGAAAACAAACACCTGGCCGAGGCATTACAATACCGACCTCATTTGAATCAAAATTTATAAGATTATTATTTCTTTATGTAGTTTAATGGATTAACTGGACGACCGTTTACCCGTACTTCAAAGTGTAAATGCGGTCCAGTAGATCTTCCAGTGGATCCCATCAAAGCGATTAACTGCCCTTTGCTTACTTGATCACCAACTGAAACTAATAATCTACTAGCGTGGCTATATAAAGTTTGCAAACCGCGACCGTGATCAATAATTATGTAATATCCATAACCACCGCTATTCCAACCTGCTTTTTGTATTACTCCGCTTTCGGCGGCATAAATAGGCGTACCGGTGCTGTTGGCTAAATCAACACCAAAATGCCGCCAAGTAAAATACTGGGAGATGCGCCTGGTGGGTGTTGGCCACAACATGCCTGAACCAACATTACTTAAGTTTGGAGCAGCGGTTAATGTTTGTTTGCTGACAGGCGGTGCAGGTGGTACGTAGGGTCTACCTCCAGGAATGATTATCAATTGCCCAACTTTTAAATCGTCCCCTATATTATTAAATTCTTTTATCTTATCAGCGCTAATATTATAACGGCTAGCAATTTTCTTTAAAGAATCGCCTTTGACTGTTCGGTAAGAAACGCCACTAGTTGGTAAAATGGTCAATTTTTGTCCAATACGCAAAACACTAGTAGCGCTTAGACGGTTTTCCCATAATAAGGTAGTAATAGATATACCAAAACGACTAGCAATGGAAGACAGATTATCATTAGCCTGAATCACATAAACCTCCGGCTCACGCCTAATCCCTCGTTCAGTAATAATTAAATTCGGCTTAACTAAGACACTGCCTTCTTCGCTGGTTACTGTTGGGGTATTTTCTTCCTCTGTGAAAAATTTATTATCAACCAAAAACATTGTGGCCTCTTCTTTTAAAAACGGATCTTTACTTTGGGTAATCGCTAACAATAAACTAGTTTGACCAAAGTCACCGGCGTTGACTGGTTTAATATGAAGATTGTTAACAAAGACTACTCCTCCCGCTATTATCGACAAAACAACCAACAACCAAGACTGATATTGTAAACTACTAGGTAATATGCCAATTACTAGGCGCCTTCTTAAACTCCTGGTGCTTAAAAAGAAACTATAAATATGCAGTATGGCTTGTTTAACTAAGGATGTGGTCTTTATAAAAAAAATAAAGAATGACTTGGTTAACAAACTAGTTAACTGCTTCAAAAATAATAACAGATACAAAGCGGCTCTCAAAAAGATGATGTATATTTTCTTTTTAATAGACTTCTCTCCTTAAAAATTTATTAATAATAAATTATGAAACATCGGAAAAGCGCCCTCTGTTATTTAATAGTAGGGTCAATAAAAATGGATAATTGGACACTTACAAGTTAACATAGCAAACAAATAAAGTCAAGCTTATTGTTTAAATAATCTTCGCAAACTTTCGATTGCCAACTTTTATTATCATGCCTGGTACCAATTTTATTTTAATCTGCCAACTATTTACTACCCGCCCATCAATTTTTACCCCGCCCTGATCAATTAAACGCCTTGCTTCGCTGTTGCTCTTGGCTAATTTAACTACCACCAACAAATCAATCAAAACCAATTCTTTTTTATGAGATAATTCAAAAGTTGGCAAATCGGTGGGTATTTGTTTGTATTTATGTACTAATTCAAATTTATCCGCTACCAATCTGGCTTTTTCTGTGCCGTGATACAAAGACACCAATTCGTGAGCCAATCGAGACTTAACCTCTTTGGGGTTATCTCCTTTTTTTAATTGTTTGTCTATTTCTTCAATTTCTTTAACTGACAAGCGTGTCGTTAACCAAAAATATTTAATTATCAATTGATCGGCTAAAGACATTACTTTACCATACATATCAGCAGCCTCGTCATCGATATTAATAACATTGCCCCAACTAGTAGACATTTTGCGCCCATCGGTTCCTTCTAGCATAGTAAAGGTCATAATGTCTTGGGGTGGTTGATGATAAATTTCTTGAATAACTCTGCCAGCTTGTAAATTAAATAATTGATCAAGTCCACCCACCTCAATATCACAACGAACAACAGCTGAATCATAACCCTGCATTAAAGGATATAAAAATTCGCGTAAACTTATTTCGACTCCTTTCTGGTATCTTTCTTTAAAATTTCTTCGTGCCAGCATTTGCTGTACTGAAAAAGATTCCGCTAACTTAGCAATTTCCAAAAAAGTCATGGCTTGCAACCACTCGCTATTATATCTCCATTCTATTTGTTCTATATCTAAAATTTTTCCTATTTGTTTTTTATAGGTTCTCATGTTATTGATCACCTGTTCTTCGTTTAAAAAAGGTCTTTTAGATAATTTATCAGACGGGTCACCGACCAAAGCAGTAAAATCACCTATAATCAAAACTATCTTGTGACCCAATTCTTGGAACTCTCGTAGTTTCCATAAAGGCAACGCTCGTCCTAGGTGTAAACGCGGCCCGGTTGGATCAATGCCGAATTTAATGCGTAATTTTTCTCCACTAACCAACCTTTTTTTTAAACGCTTTAAAACAAACACCCCCTCTACGCCTCTGGTTAATAAGTCTTTTATTTTATTTGGATTAGTATCTATTTTCTTCATACGTTCACATTGTAACACGCGGTCTGCTATAATTGAAAATAACCGCAATCTTTTATGAAAAGAAAAATTTATTCTCCCACTAAAACTAATTCCTGGTCTGGACGTAGATTGTATCATTCTGGTAATAAACTCAAACTTAAATCAAATAAGTACTTTAAAATATTTAAGATACTATCATCTTTGTTTTTAATAAGCGCCTTGTCTTTGGTGTTTCTTTTCTGGTGGGTAAGTCGTGACCTTCCTACCCCAGAAGGTATTGCTAGGCGTCTGGTTCCGCAAAGCACTAAAATTTACGATCGCACCGGCAAGTTTGTTTTATATGATATCCACGGTGAGGTCAGGCGTACTAGTGTAGGGTTGTCTGCTATTCCTGAAACGCTCAAACAAGCCACCTTGGTGGCTGAGGACAGAACTTTTTATCAACACAAAGGTTTCCGTTTTGCTTCTGTGCTTCGTTCCTTAATTGTTAATTTGCTTAAAGGGGGCAAGGTGCAGGGTGGATCTACTATTACTCAACAATTTATTAAAAACGCCATCCTCACCAACGAAAAACTCTACAGTCGTAAAATAAAAGAAATTATCTTAGCTTACCAGATAGAAAAAAAGTTCTCTAAAGATGAAATACTGAAATTATATTTTAATGAGATCCCTTACGGTTCTAATGCTTATGGCGCCGAAGCGGCTGCTCAATCTTTTTTTGGCAAGAGTGTTAGTAATTTAAATTTAGCAGAAAGTGCTATTCTAGCAGCCATACCCAAAGCCCCCACTTATTATTCCCCCTGGGGCAGTAACCTGGAAGAATTAATTGGTCGCCAACATTACATTTTAGATGAGATGGTGAATGAAAAATATATTACCGAAAATGGGGCTGAAGAAGCAAAAAAATATAAACTAAATTTTATACCGCGCCGCGAAAATATTATTGCTCCTCATTTTATATTCTTTATTAAAGAACAATTAGCCAATAATTATGGAGAAAAAATGGTTGAGCAGGGAGGATTAAAAGTAATTAGTACTTTAGATCTAGTCGCCCAAACCGCAGCTGAAGAAGTTATCAACTCTAGTGGCGCAAAAAATCTATCTTATAACGCCAAAAATACGGCTCTGGTGGCTTTAGATACAAAGACCAGTCAAATCCTAGCCATGGTTGGATCGCGTGATTATTTCGACGATAAAATTGCTGGACAGGTAAATGTAACCACTCGACCTCGCCAACCGGGCTCTTCTTTCAAACCAATAGTTTACGCTGCCGCTTTTGCCAAAGGATACTTGCCAGAAACTTTATTATTTGATGTTGTCACAGATTTCAAAACTGATACTAAAGACTACACTCCCCATAATTATGACAACAAAGAACATGGCTTGGTTTCGTTAAGACAAGCCTTGGCTGGCTCTTTAAACATTCCTGCTGTTAAATTGCTTTATTTAACTGGTTTAGATAATGTGCTGAACCTAGCTAATCGACTTGGTTATACAACCTTAAAAGACAAAAGTCGTTTTGGTTTGTCTTTGGTTTTAGGTGGGGCAGAAGTAAAACTATTAGAACACACCAACTTTTATGCCACTTTGGCTAGAGAAGGAAAATCAACCGCACCAATTGGGATTATTAAAGTAGAAGACGATCGTGGAAATACATTAGAAGAAGCAAAAGAACCCTCCTACCAACAAATTATTGATAAAGAATCTGCGCGTCAAGTAACTGATATCCTTTCAGACAACTCGGCCCGTTCTTATATTTTTGGTACTAATAATTATTTAACTCTAAACGACCGTCCTGTAGCGGCCAAAACCGGTACCACCAATAATTATCGTGATGCTTGGACTTTGGGCTATACGCCTAGTATTGTTTGTGGTGTTTGGGTTGGGAATAGTAATAATGAAGCTATGAAAAAAGGATCTGACGGTTCTGTGCTAGCCGCTCCTATTTGGCACAATTTTATGCAAAAAATATTAAAAAACAAACCTATAGAAAATTTTACCAAGCCTCAACCAAAAACCAGCGACAAACCAATGTTGGGCGGACAATTATATGGACAAGAAATTACTATTGATAGATTAACCGGCAAATTAGCCACTGAGTTTACTCCACCCTCTTTAATAGAAAAGAAAAAATTAAAACAATATCATACCATTCTACATTATCTTAATAAAAACGATCCAGTTGGTCTAACCCCACCAAATTTTAATGACATACAATATCAAAATTGGGAAGCTGCGGTACGTAAATGGGCTACTGCTAATAATTTAATTGACGAGCAACCGCCATCTAATTATGACGATGTTCATACTGCCGAAAATAGGCCCAATATATATTTCTTAGAACCAATCAACAACCAAACAATTACTTCTAATCCTTTTGTCTTAAGGGTTAATGCTATTAGTAAACGTGGCGTAAAAAGGGTTGTTTATTTAATTGATGGGCAACTTATTGGAGAAAGCACCACCCCTCCTTTTGATTATAATTTTACTGTCCAGGATGATTTAATTAGTGGTTATCATAATCTCACTGCTTGGGCTTATGATGATGTTGATAATAGTAATAGTACAACTATAAATATTAACTTATTAATTACCCCTTCTCCTTCTTTATACAAAATAAACTGGCTATCCCCCATACCTAATTCCGTTGTGGCTGCTGGTGTTGATTTGAAAATAGAATTTACTATTAACCATCCGGAATCAATTGAAAAAATTGACTTGTTTGATAAACAAGAGAACGGTCAAACTAAATGGATTGGTGTTATCGAAAATCCAACCAGCCAAAATTTAACTCTAGTCTGGCAACCTTCTGTTGGTTATCATTCTATTACCGCCCTGCTTCGCTCTCGAACTGGTCTTACCAAACGCAGTTTGCCTTTAATTTTTACTAGTCAGTAATTACTGTCTAATTGGCATAAGTACATAAGAATAATCCGTTTGTTCTTTTGGTTTTAACAAGGCTGGATTATTAGAATCTACTATTCCTAAATAAACTTCTTTCTCTTTAATTGTATTAAGACCATCTATTAAATAATGATAATTAAAAACTATCTGATTTTCTTGGCCTATAATTTTTTGATCAGATAAAGAAATACTGTTTTCTCCTATCTGACTACTACTAGAAGAAATAAAAACCGTTTTTTTGTCTGGTTCAATTAATAATCTAACATCATTAATTCCTGCTCGTGAAAATAAACTAGCTTCTTTTATTGCTTGTTGAAAAATTTGTTTATCTAACCAAGCTTCGGACACAAACCTGCTAGGTATAATTTGTTTATAATCAGGAAATTGTGCCGTAATGGTCCGTGAAACTATAATAGTGTCGTCGACAAACCAAGTTATTTGATTGTCATTTAGTTGCATACTGATTTCTGTTTGGGGATAAAACAACAAAATACGAATCAGTTGTTGCGCTGTTTTAAGCGGTACAATAGTTTGCCATTCAAAACCTAAGCTTTTGTTTAGAGTTATGGTTTTTTCTGTTAAACGATAGCTGTCTGTTGCCACCAAAACCAATTTTTTAGACGATCCTATAAACAAAACTCCGCTTATTTCTGGTCTATTTTCATTGGGGTTAATAGCTAAAACAACTTGTTCTAAAGCTTCTGACAATTCTTCGCTAGATACAAAAACCTGTGGTTTTTTTATAACTTCTGGTATCATTGGAAAATCATCAGCCGATAACCCATGAATAACCGCTCGGTGACCAACGCAATTAATTTTTAAGTTAAAATCTTCCAATTCCAAATTTATCTTATCTTCTGGTAACAAAGATACCAATTCGTTAAACAGTCGACCTTGGACGGTTATATTACCGTCTTGTATTACTTTTCCTCTTACGCTGGTAACTATACCTATTTCCAAATTAGTAGCACAAACTTGCAAAATACCTTCTTTGGTTTTTAATAAAATATTATTTAAAATTGGCAGACTAGCGTTTCGTCCACTGATTTGAGAAGTTATCTGCAACCCTTTATATAAATTTTCTTTAGTACAAATTATTTTCATAATAGTAAAGAGTGTTAATAAGTAAAAGTTTTATAAAAAACAAATGGTTTTTAAGGGAGTTTTGAAAAAATAATTGTGGTTGTTTTGTGGTTTAGTTTGTTAACAAAACAAGGATTAATAGTGGGCAGGGTAAGTAAATTATATTTCATGTAGTTTTTGTTTAATTAAGTGGATATCTTGTTGAATGTTGTTATTAGTATTTAAACTTTTTTCTATCTTTTCACAAGCATGGATAGCTGTGGTGTGGTCCCTGCCTCCCAATTCTTGACCAATAGTTGGGTATGATGATTGGATTTCGTGGCGCATTAAATACATAGCAACCTGTCTAGGAACAACCATGTGTTTTTTTCTGCTTTCTCCCATTAAATCAACAACCTCAACTTCATAGTATTTAGCCACCGTACTAATAATTTTTTTATTGGTGATAGATTGGCTTCTGGTGTTAACCGTATTTTGCAAGACAGAGGTTACTGATTCTAAGGTGGGTTCTTGTTTATTAAGTTGATGATAGGCGATTATTTTGTTTAAAGCCCCCTCTAGTTCTCTAATATTACTCTGAATGGCGGTAACAACATAATTTATTATTTTAGGGTCTAGTTTAATATTTTTGTCGTGACACTTGCTTTCCAAAATAGCCGTTCTGGTTTCTAAGTCAGGGCTTAAAATATCAGCTAACATCCCCCATTCAAAACGAGAAACCAAGCGATGTTCTAGGGTGGGAATGGCTTTAGGGGGGCGATCAGAAGTCAAAATTATTTGTTTATTAGCTTGGTGCAGAGTATTAAAAGTATGAAAGAACTCTTCTTGTGTTCCTTCTTTGCCTGCTAAAAATTGTATATCATCCATTAACAAAACATCTACATGACGATAATTATTTTTAAATTTTTCAATATGACCCCGGCTAATTGCTTCAATAAATTCATTTGTAAAACGCTCGCAGGTAACATAAAAAATTTTTTTATCAGGCATTTTTTTAATAATTTCATGTCCAATAGCTTGTAATAAATGGGTTTTGCCTAATCCCACCCCCCCATATAAAAATAAAGGATTATAAACTTGTCCTGGATTTTGAGCTACAGCTATAGCTGCCGCTCTTGCTAATTCATTGTTTTTTCCTACCACAAAAGTATCAAAAGTATAATAAGGATTAAGACCAGATTTGTTTGTTTGAGAAGAAGAATGGTTTATTTGATGATGGATTGATGGTTCGGTGATGATCATAGTTTTAGTTCCTATCACCTGGTAATCAATTTGTTTGATTTGTTGATTAGTAATATTTTGTAGTGCTTTTAATATTTGTTCATGATATTTTTTTTCTAACCAAACTTTAGTAAAAGCGTTTGGTACCGCTACTGTTACATGACCCTCCGCACAAGAATCAATATAGGTATTTTTAAACCAAGTAGTAAAATTAGCCTTACTAATAAGGAGTTCTAATTCACCGAGAGCAGATTGCCACAATTGTTCTTTAGTCATATAAATATTGATTTTGGGTATATTTTTTATATCATAAACAACCAAAGTGGAAAACTAGAGGAAAGTTTATTAATTGTTTATAAACTGTTGATTACTTAACAAAAAATAAAGTTTTTGCCAGACAAGTCTTTAATTGTTATATTAGTATAGTAACAATAAATATTAATTTAAGATAATATGCCTAAAAGAACATACCAACCTAAGAAAAGAAAACGGGCCCGTACACACGGTTTTCGATCTCGTATGAAAAAACCATCAGGACGTAGAGTTTTGTCTCGTCGCCGTTTAATAAAGAGGCGCCGTTTGACGGTCTAATTAATATGCTACCGACAAGTTACCGTATTAGGGGTAGAAAAGTTTTTTTATTATTAAATAGATATAGCAAAAGAATGAACTCTAGGTTTTTTAGTATATTGTATCTGTTAAATAAAAAAAACGAGAAAACTAAGTTTGCGGTGGTGATTACCAAACAAGTTTTTAAACAAGCTAACCAAAGGAATCGGGTCAGAAGAAGAATGTGGGCAGCTATCACTAAAAACCACTCACTGTTTCCTGATAGAAATTACTTGCTAGAGTTTAAAATTAAAAGCGGACTATTAGGTGCACCTTGGTTGGATTTAGTAGACTCTGTTAAATGGGTAGCGGGCAAATTACCTAGAAACTAGTTTGCGCTATGAGAATTATTAAGAAAATTTGTTTAAAATTAGATAAAATTTTAATTAAACCATTTATTTGGTTATTGTTTTTATATCAAAAAACAATTTCTCCTGACCACGCTTTTGGTAAAATTATTAAACCTTCTTTAGGTTGTCGGTTTTATCCTAGTTGTTCTATGTATAGTTATCAGGCTTTACAGAAATATAATTTCTTTAAAGGCATGATGTTGTCTTTTAAAAGGTTAATTCGTTGTCATCCTTGGCAGAAGGGTGGCTATGATCCTTTAGTTTAAAATTATGGGTTTGTATACTATTATTTTTTATCAACCAATATTTAATTTATTAATTTGGCTATATACCCTTTTAGGTAATAATATTACATTAGCTATTATAGTTTTGACAGTAATAATTAAATTATTATTATATCCATTTTCTTTGCGTTCTATAAAATCCCAAAAGGCTTTACAGGAATTACAACCTAAAATTAGCGCACTGAAAATTAAATACGGTGATAATAAAGAGCAAATGGCTAAAGAAATGATGGCTCTTTATAAACAAGAAAAAGTGAACCCTTTGTCTTCCTGTTTGCCTTTATTAATTCAATTACCTTTTTTGTTTGCTGTTTTTCAGGTTTTTAGTCAAGGGTTGTCCTCTGTTGATTTTAGTTTACTTTATTCTTTTGTTACTAACCCTGGTTATATTAATCCTTATTTGATTATTTCCAATTGGCAGTTAGATTTAAAACAGCCATTGTGGTATCTGGGCGCTATAGCGGCCCTGGCACAGTATTGGCAAAGCAAAATGTTATTAAAAAAACGACAAACAACAACAGTGGCTGTTTCTTCCACCGAAGAAAAAATGTCGCAAATAATGAACAAACAGATGTTGTATTTTATGCCAATTTTAACAGTAGTTTTTGGTTTGAGTTTGCCAGCCGGTTTAATGTTATATTGGTTGATAAATATTATTTTAACTATTGGTCAACAGTATTTGGTTTTAAAGATTAAAAAACCAATTGATAATGCGGTTAAGTGATATTAAGAATTTACCAGTTTATACTAAATCCGGTCGTTATTTAGGGAAAATTTTAGATATAGAAATAGATCCTATAAGTCAATTGGTATTACGTTATCAAGTGGGCGGTCGTTGTCCATGGATTACTAGTTTATGGAAAGGAAGATTATTTATTAATCGCGAACAGGTAGTTTCTCTTACTAGTAATGCCATGATAGTAGAAGATCTGATAATAACCGAAAAAACATTATCAGAAACCAGACTGGTGGTAGAATAAACAACTTATAGATTATAGGTGGTTTTGACTTTGGTTTTAGGAAGATTAGCAGCTAATCAAACTAATCTTTTTTTGCCCACAATTGTTTTTACTTTATAATTAGCCGTATTTAGAGTTACTGGTGTTTTTATTACTTTTTCGCCATCTACTATTACTGGTAAAGAATCGCCAGAAGTAGTAATTATACAATTATTGACATTGAACCGCGAGAGGGATTGTTTTTGTTTTTGAAAAGCCCAAAACCCTTTTTGAATTTGTGGTTCTAAAATTATTTCCAGCAAACCATTTTTGGGGTCTGAGGTTATGAAATTGTTGTTAATTTGCCAGCTATCTAAATTGCAAACTTTTATCTTGTGTGGACCTGTAAATTGTATAGAATATTGATTATCGCAATTTATATTAGGGGCGCCAGATATTTCCACTGAACGAATAAAATATTGATTATTTACTTTACCTACATCTAGCGCTTCAATAATACGACTAGACAAAACATGACAGGCCAAAACCCCCGGAGGAATACCTAAAAGTTGCGTTAGACGTTGATCCTTACTACCCAAGGGGATAATTCCTAAGACAACGGATGTTTTTTTGCCTATTAAAGCGCTGACTACTTTACTGACAGTTAGGTCGTTACCTACAGCCACTATAGTATCAGCCCCGTCTTTGATAGCCATTTCTACTAGATCGCGAGCACTTTTTAAAATAGTTAATTTAGTTATCCGTCCCTGAATACCTAAATCAGTAAGAGTGTTTTCAATTCTTACTAGGGTATTAGCATGAACTCGGTCACTAGTATAAGTATCGTATAAATAAAAATACGGCATAGTAAAAAAACAAACAAAGTGTTTTTATTAAACTATTTTTTTGTTGCTTTTACTGGAAAAGGGTGTAAGATTTTCAATTTTTTCTGTTTTGACCGTAGTTTCCATTTGGCAATGACCGTTGATTTGAGCGCCCTCGGCTACTACTAAAATTTTGGTCACAATATCGCCATGAATTTTACTAGTAGTAGCTAGTTCTAAGCGACCGTCGATTTGCAAATTACCTTTGATTTTACCTGCTACTCGGGCATTGGTGGCTTTGATATCAGCTGTTATTTCTGCTTTCTCCCCTACTACTAAATTACCTTGAGTAGAAACAGCACCCGTTACCTGACCATTAATAATAATATCACTAGTAGCGTTTAATTCGCCCTCAACTTTAATAGATGAACTAATAATCGTATCTTGTTGAGAATGGTTGGCATCTTTGTTAAACATAGATTTATAAGTTAATATTCAAAAGCACCGCTATTGTAGTATTTTTATAGTCATTAGTCAAAGTTTAGGATTTGGTTGTGGCTGTTAACAAATCGTTTTAGACTACAATTGACTTGATAATAGTATTATATTAAGAAGTATGTACAAGAGAAGGACAGACACGCCCTCATAGCTCAATGGATAGAGCAATCCCGTCCTAAGGGAAAGATGTAGGTTCGATTCCTTCTGAGGGCACCACAACACAACGAGACGGCTTTTTTGAGGCCAATTCACGGGCGGCTCGCAGAGCCGCACACTGATTTTGCGGCGATGAATCCTCTCCGCTCGGCGGCCTGACGGCCGCCTCGCGGTTGTGCAAAATGAGGTTCGAACCGAACAAAGTTCGGTAGGCAACCTTTTTCAGAAAAAGGTTGCCCTCTTGTACGATTTTAGGCAAGGAACTTGCCTCTTTTATCCATTCCGCCATAGGTTCTAACCAGCCAGTCCGCTTTTGTTCAAGATTGATGATTTGCTCCTCCAGCGACTTTTTCTCGGAAAGGAGTTTTGCTTTCTCCGCGCGATAAGTTTGTTGTTCAATGTCTTGTTCCAAATAGCCGTCTAAAAGTCGCTGGAGCTTGGTTTTAATACTTTGAATTTTACTTTCTCCCTCTTGAACAAAAGCGGTGCAGAATTGGGCGGATTCTTTTTTGTCTTTTTCAAGTATGGTATTCATTTGTTCCGCCCAATCTGCTCTCAAAGAAAATTTTTGGAGTAAAGAGGAAAGCTGTTTGTCCAGCTCCTCTTGGCGAATACAAGGTTCCGGGCATTTGATAGTCTTTGAACGTTTGGAACAATGATAATACACATATTCGTGAACATTGCCGTTTTTCTGCTTTTTAACCTTGTATTCGCCAGTGATGCTCATGCCGCAAGTGCCGCATTTCAAAACTCCGCACAGAGCTTGCGGCTCCCACTTGGTTTTCATCGGCTTTCCTCTTTGCTTTAGAACTTCCTGCACTTTGTCAAAAATTTTCTTTGAGACAACTGGCTGGTGCTTGCCCTCGTGGACTTCGCCAGCGTAGCGAAAATGTCCGTAGTAGAACGGATTGGAAAGGATAAAAGAAATTCTGTCTCGGTGAAGTTTCTTGCCGCCAGATGTGGTAATACCTTGTTGCGCCAAAAAGTTGGAAATATCCTCAAGGCGTGAGCCATTTTGCGCGTAGAGTTCAAAGGCCTTGCGGATAACAACACTTTTCTTTTTGTCTATGACAACAGTTTTGGTGCGCGAGTCGTTGATGTAGCCCACTGGCGCAAGGCCGGGATATTCTCCGCGTCTGACCTTTTGGCGCAACCCTCGTTTAACATTTTCGGAAAGTGAATCAATGTAATATTTGCTTTGCCCAAAAGCGATGTTGAGCATGAATTTTCCTTGCGTGGTATTTTCGTACCAAAATGTCGGAAATTTGAGCGCAACAATGCGCCCGCAGTCCAAAAGGTAAATTATCCGTCCACCATCAACAGAATTGCGCGCCAGTCTGTCGGGGTTCCAACAGACTATGCCGTTGGCCTCGCCCTTCTCAATTTTGTTGAGCATGCTATTGAAAATCGGACGACCTGGAATTTTCGCACTCTGCTTTTCCACAAACTCCTCAACCACCTCTAACTTTTCTTGCATCGCAAAGGCGCGCAATTCTGTCAGTTGTGCTTCAATACTCAAAACCTGCTCGTTCAGAGCAGTGCCGCTTTCTGCGACACGGCGGTGGGGCGGAGCGAATTGGATTTTTTCAGCAATTTTTGCTAAAATAGTTTCTAACGTGGTTGTAAAGCCACATATGGGCCAGTAGCTCAGTTGGTAGAGTGCAGCATTCGCATTGCTGAGGTCAGGGGTTCGATTCCCCTCTGGTCCACCAAAGTTGATTAGTTGCCTCGCTCGGCGCTTCGCGCCTCGCTTCGGCGGGCATTTCCGCAAGGAAATGCCA
>CAZMMW010000004.1:0-27830 GCA_964567515.1 uncultured Gammaproteobacteria bacterium
TTAGCTGATATTAGAAATATAGGTGTAATCGCCCATATTGACGCCGGGAAAACCACTGTTTCCGAGCGTATTTTATTTTATACAGGAAAAAAACATAAAATCGGTGAAGTACACGAGGGGGAAGCAGAAATGGACTGGATGGAACAGGAAAAAGAGAGGGGTATTACCATCACCGCTGCTGCGACTACTTGTTTTTGGAAAAATAAGAGAATTAATTTAATAGATACTCCAGGGCACATTGATTTTACTGTGGAAGTAAAACGCAGTTTGCGTGTTTTGGATGGCGGAGTAGTGGTGTTTGATGGTGTAGCTGGCGTAGAGTCACAATCAGAAACTAATTGGCATTATGCTGATGATTATAAGGTGCCGCGGCTGTGTTTTATTAATAAGATGGACAGAATGGGCGCTGATTTTTATCATGATATGGCTTCTATTCATGAGCGCTTAACTAAGAAAGCTTATCCGGTGCAGTTACCCATTGGCGCCGCCGAAACTTTTAAAGGTATTATTGATTTATTTACACGTAAAGCTTTTCTTTATAAAGATGATTTGGGTAAAGAATGGGAGGAAACAGAAGCGCCGCAAGATATGAAAGATAAAGTAGAGGAATACCGTCATAAATTAGTTGAAGCTATCGCCGAACACGATGATCAGCTTTTGCATTTATATCTAGAAGGTAAAGATATACCTATTGAAGATTTAAAAAGAGTTTTACGTAAAGCCTGCATCGCAAATAATATAGTTCCTGTTTTTTGTGGTTCGGCTTTAAAAAATAAAGGAGTGCAATTTTTATTAGACGGCGTAGTAGATTATTTACCCTCACCTTTGGATGTGCCGGCTGTTAAGGGTACTAATCCTAAAAACAAGGAGACTGTTGAACGTCAGGCTTCAGACAGTGAACCATTTACTGCGCTAGCTTTTAAAATTGCTACCGATCCTTTTGTAGGCAAGTTAGCTTTCTTTAGAGTTTATTCTGGAACATTAAAAGCTGGTTCTTATGTTTTGAATTCTTCCACTGGCAACAAAGAAAGAATGGGCAGAATAGTTAGGTTGCATGCTAATCACCGCGAGGATGTGGAGGAGGTTTATGCTGGTGATATTGCCGCAGCGGTTGGTTTAAAAGGAACTACCACTGGAAATACTTTATGTGATGAACAGCATTCTATTATTCTTGAGTCAATCGTTTTTCCTGAGCCAGTAATTTCAGTCGCTATAGAACCAAAGACTAAATTAGATCAAGAGAAAATGGGTTTGGCCTTGCAGAAACTAGTCGAAGAAGACCCTTCTTTTAGAGTCAAGACCGATGAAGAGGTGGGGCAGGTGATTATCTCGGGTATGGGCGAGCTCCATTTAGAAATCATTGTTGATCGCATGAAACGAGAATTTAAAGTAGAAGCTAATGTCGGCAAGCCGCAGGTGGCTTATAAAGAAACTATTAAAAAAATTGCCCAAGCTGAGGGTAAATATATTCGCCAAACCGGCGGTCATGGCCAGTATGGTCATTGCTGGGTGAGAGTTGAGCCTAACGAAGCAGGAAAAGGTTTTGAATTTATTGATGAGATTAAAGGAGGCGTTGTTCCTAAAGAATTCATACCGGCTATTAATAAAGGAACTAAAGAAGCTTCCGATAACGGTGTTTTAGCTGGTTATCCGGTAGTAGATATTAAAGTAGCAGTTTACGACGGTTCTTATCACGACGTTGATTCTTCCGAAGCGGCTTTTAAAATCGCTGGTTCTATTGCTTTTCAAGAAGCGGTCAAAAGAGCTGGCCCTTATATTTTAGAGCCGATTATGAAAATAGAAGCAATCACCCCGGAAAATTATATGGGCGAGGTAATTGGTGATTTAAATTCTAAACGCGGACAAATTTTAGAAATGCGCGACCGTACTGGTGTTAAGGTAATAGACGCCTTTGTGCCGTTGGCAGAAATGTTTGGTTATGCCACTACTTTGCGTTCTATGACCCAAGGTCGTGGTTCTTATAATATGGAATTTGATCATTATGCCGAGGTGCCACGTAACGTAGCCGAGGTTATAATTGGCGAAAAAAGTAAAAAATAATTAATTTTATGACTAATAATAAATTACAATCAAAAACAGGTGAATTGATTGAGAGGTTACTTAAAAGAGGTGAGCGGATTGTGGTGCTGGGAGATCCAGAGCCAATGGTTTTATTGCCGTTATCTGAATATGAAGAGTTAGTTAATAAACCAAAAGACGATACTTCAGAGGAGTCATCTTATTTAGAACCATTAGATACACCTTCTGGGACTGTAGAAGATGAGGATCAGTATTATCCTGAGTCGATTTAAGATGTAAGATAATAGATACTTGTCAATTACTTATCTTTGTGTTAAATTAAAACAGCTAACTAATTAAATTAATTTAAAATTGTTTTAAGGAAGGTTTTTATTTAAATATTTTTAGCTAACCTTAGCAATTTTAGGAGAACAAAACAATGAGTGATAAATTTGATCGTTCTAAACCACACATCAATGTTGGCACTATTGGACACGTTGACCATGGTAAAACCACTTTAACCGCAGCTATTTTACAGGTTTTGAGGTTAACGGGCCATCAAGCTCAGAATAAAGGTGTAGACCAAATTGATAACGCCCCTGAAGAGAAGGCTCGTGGTATTACTATTAATACAGCGCACGTTGAGTATCAGACAGATAAACGTCACTATGCGCACGTAGACTGTCCGGGACACGCTGATTATATCAAGAACATGATTACTGGTGCCGCACAAATGGACGGAGCTATTTTGGTAGTGTCAGCCGCTGACGGTCCTATGCCACAGACCAGAGAACATATTTTATTAGCCAGACAAGTCGGTGTGCCTTATATTGTGGTTTATTTGAATAAAGTAGATATGGTTGATGAGAAAGATCTGATTGATTTAGTGGAAGAGGAAATTAGAGATCTATTAAAGAAGTATGAATTCCCTGGAGATCAAATTCCTATTATTCGCGGGTCAGCTTTAAAAGCCTTGGAAGCAGCTAAAGCTGGTAATAAGGATGATGAAAATGTGAAATCAGTTTTACAGTTAGTAGAGACTTTAGATAACTACATTCCTGAACCAGAAAGAGCTGTTGATAAACCGTTTTTAATGCCGATTGAAGACATCTTCTCTATTGAAGGTCGTGGCACTGTAGTAACTGGCCGTATTGAGCGCGGTATCATTAAGTTAAATGATGAAATTGAGATTATTGGTATACGCGATACTCAAAAAACAGTAGTAACTGGTGTTGAAATGTTTAATAAATCTTTGGATGAAGGTCGAGCTGGAGATAATGCTGGAATCTTACTTAGGAGCACTAAAAAAGAAGATGTAGAACGCGGTCAGGTAATTGCCAAACCAGGTTCCGTAACGCCTCATTCGGAATTTGAAGCTCAAGTTTATATCTTAAGCAAAGAAGAGGGGGGTCGTCATACGCCGTTTTTTAAAGGTTATAAACCACAGTTTTATATTCGCACCACTGATGTAACAGGTGAGGTAGAATTGCCCGCCGGAGCAGAGATGGTGATGCCGGGTGATAATGTTAGTTTAAAAATCAAACTCATTACCCCAGTGGCTTTGGAAGAAAAATTGAAATTTGCTATTCGTGAAGGTGGTCATACAGTTGGCGCCGGTTCAGTAACTAAGATTATTAAGTAATAAAAATATTAAACAAACTACCTTAATCTTTGTTCTTTATAAATAAAAACAAGAGACGATGATGGATAAAAAACAGATCAGTATATCCCCGGTAACGGAGAACGAAACTAAACCGCGTTTACGTATTCGTATTCGGGCTTATGATCACAAAATCATCGATCAGTCAGTGAGGACAATTTTGGATACTGCGCTTAGGGCGGGAGCAGAAGTTATTGGTCCTATACCGTTGCCTACAGAGAAAAATCGTTATAGTGTAATTCGTTCTTCTTTTGTACATAAAAACTCACAAGAACAATTTGAGATTAGGGTTCATAAAAGATTGTTAGATATTTTAGAACCATCAGCTAAAATTATTGACGCTTTGACTAATTTGAGTTTACCAGCTGGTGTTGACGTGGAAATTAAAATGTTATAAAGTTTATAACCTATTATAGTATAGGTTATCATTACTAAAGCTAGATAGATTGGTGTATCAGGTGGCTAGAGATCCATACCTGCCAAACATCTACACTTTAGAGTAAAGGGCTTTTGAGAAAAATTTAAAAAGCTTGTATGGTTTGAGCTTTTTGAATAATTACCAAGAAGAAATTTAGTTAATTTTCTTGAAAGCCGTAATGTTTAGAGACGGCTTTTTATTTATTAATTTTTTATGGCGAAGTTTCTTATCGGACAAAAGAATATAATGACCAGACAGTTTTTGCCAGATGGACGGCGAGTGCCTTTAACTATTGTTGATACTGTGCCTTGTGTTGTGACTGCTATTAGGACCAAAGAACACGATGGTTACGAAGCAGTACAATTAGGTTTTGGTAAATCCGAACATATTAGTAAACCTTTAGCAGGAACTTTAAAAAATTTAGGTAACTTTGAATTGCTTAAAGAATTTAGAGTTGATGATACTAAAAACTATACAGTCGGTCAGCAATTAGATGTTAATCAGTTTGTTTTAGGTGACAAAGTTAAAGTTTCTGGTTTTAGTAAGGGTCGTGGTTTTGCTGGGGTAGTTAAAAGACATGGTTTTTCTGGACAGCCAGCTACCCATGGTCATAAAGACCAGTTACGTACCTCTGGTTCCATTGGTGCCGGTGGAGTACAACATGTCTTTAAAGGTTTGCGTATGGCTGGGCATATGGGCGATCAACGAGTTACTGTTAGTAATCTAGAGGTGGTAGCTGTTAAACCAGAAGTTAATCAGTTGTGGCTTAAAGGCGCGGTACCAGGCGCTAGGCGCGGGAAGTTATTTATTTTTGCTAAATAAATTTATGGTCGAAGCAACTACCAAATCAGTCGATGTATTAAATTCACAAGGGCAATTTGTTGAAAAAATTAATTTACCATCTTCATTATTAAGTCTAAAAATTAAACCAGCGGTTTTACATCAGGTAATGGTAGCTTATGGCGCTAATCGTCGTGCTGGCACCGCTCATACCAAAAATCGTGCAGAGGTAGCTGGTGGTGGTAGGAAACCATGGCGTCAAAAAGGAACAGGTCGCGCTAGACACGGTTCCATTCGTTCACCGCTTTGGCGCGGCGGCGGCATTACTTTCGGCCCTCGTAATACTCGTAATTATTCACAAAAGATCAATAAACAATTAAAATTACAAGCTTTACGTATGGTTTTAGCTGATTATTTGAAGGACGGCAGAGCGGTGGCTTGTCAGGAATTTTTAAACTCCACCAAGACAAAAGATTTTGCCAAATGGTTAAAAACAGCTGGGTTATTAACTAGACGTTTATTGATTATTTTACAAAATAACGAAAAAACTGCTTTGCGTGGTTTACAAAACATAGTACAAGTGGAATTAATATCTTACAATTCAATTAATGCTTATGATCTATTATTAAGACCAAAATGGTTGATGTCAGTTGATTCACTTAAATTAATATTAAATAAATTTTTTAAAGATTAATTATGTCCTGGCTAAAGAGAAAAGATAATAAAGATGGAGTTAATAAGGAGCGATCGGCTGTTAAAGTAGTAGCTGATACTGTTAAAAAAGGCATGACAGATAAAAAATCGGTAGCTGTAACTGGTGTTAAATACCCTTTATCTTCAGAAAAATCCGTTCGTTTACAAAGTAACGGTCAGTATACCTTTGTGGTAGCTGATAATTTGTCAAAAGTACAACTTAAAAAGGAGATTGAAAAAATCTATGGAGTAAAAGTAGAAAAAGTTACTTCGGTTAATTTACCGGGCAAGATAGTTATCAATCGTGGCCGAGAGGGGTTTCGGTCTCCACGCCGATATATGCGCATTAAGTTAGCCACTGGTCAATCTCTTGATTTAACCAAATTTTAGTATATGGCAGTTAAATTGTATAAACCTATTACTCCTGGTCGGCGTCACGCTGGTGTTTTGCGTGATGTTGTGCCAGCTAAACGTCGTTCAAAACTGGCTAAGGGTTTATTGGCACCGAAGATTTCCACAGGCGGTCGCAATAATCAGGGAAAAATAACAGTCCGACATCGTGGAGGGGGAGCCAAACGTTTGTTAAGATTAGTTGATTTTAAACAAAATAAGTTTGATGTTATAGCTAAAGTAGTAGCCATTGAATATGATCCGAACCGTACTGCTAATTTAGCTTTAGTTCAGTATGTCGACGGTGATAGGCGATATATTTTGGCACCTGCTGGTTTAAAAATAAGAGATACCATTATCAGTTCACAAAAAGAAATTCCTTTACGCAGCGGCAATCGTTTACCTTTGGAATTTATTCCACCCGGTTTATTTATTCATAATGTTGAATTAACCCCAGGTTCGGGTGGGGTATTAGTTCGTTCAGCTGGTGCCGGTGCGCAAATATTATCCAAAGAAGGCGAGTGGGTTCGGGTAAAGATTCCGTCTGGTGAAATCAGATTATTAGCAAAAAACTGCTTGGCTTCTTTGGGGCAGCTAAGCAATATTGATCATTTTAATGTTCGTCTGGGTTTAGCCGGTCGTCGGCGTCGCCAAGGTTTTAAACCAACAGTCAGAGGTAAAGCCATGAACCCAGTCGACCATCCTCATGGCGGAGGCGAAGGTCATAATCCGATCGGTTTAAAACATCCTAAAACTCCTTGGGGCAAACCGGCTTTAGGTGTTCCTACTCGGCAAAAAACTAAATGGACTAACAAATTTATTTTAGTAAGACGCAAAGTTAAACAATAGTATTAAATTTATGTCTCGTAGTTTAAAAAAAGGACCTTTTATTCATCCCTCGTTAGTTAAGAAACTGGCTAAGTTAAAGCCAGGTGATAAAACAGTGATTAAAACTTGGTCACGTGATTCTGTTATTACTCCACTTATGGTTGGCTTTACTATTGCTGTGCATAATGGTAAAAACCATATCCCAATATTTATTGTAGAAAATATGGTAGGACACCGCTTAGGCGAATTTGTACCTACTCGTAAGTTTGTAACTCACGGTGGTCGTATGGCCAAGGAACAAGAGATGGCCGCAGCTCAGGCAGAAGCAGAACAAAGAGCTAAAGCTATTGCCACCACAGGGAAACCTGCGGCTGATAATAAATAAATTTTATGGAAGTTATTGCTAAATTAAAATTTTTAAGACAGTCATCACGCAAGGTTAAATTAATTATTGATGAAGTGCGTGGTCAACGGCTATTATTAGCTGAGCAGCAATTATTGGCTATGTCTAGACAAGCAGCCAAACCTATTTTAAAGTTAATTAAATCAGCCGCCGCCAATGCAGTTAATAATTTTAAATTAGATAAAAGCAAATTATTCATTAAATTTATTACCGTTGGTCAGGGTCCGGTTTTAAAGCGTTATCATCCACACGCTTTTGGTCGAGCTTCTACTATTAGAAAACCATCTTGTCATGTTATGGTAGTATTGGCAGAAAAACAGACACCGTATGAGAAACGGTCTACCAAAAAAATTTCTAAATCTAAATTCGACGGAAAGAAATAATTTTTATGGGTCAGAAAGTACATCCTATATCCTTTCGTACCGGCGTGGTATCTACTTGGAAATCTAAGTGGTTTGCTCGTCGCAGTTTTGCTCAATTCCTGCAGCAGGATATTCGTATTCGCCGTTGGTTGAGAAATAAGTTGCGTTTAGCCGGTTTGTCTAATATGGAAATAGAACGTTCGGCTAATAATATTAATATTATTATTCATACCGCTAAACCGGGAGTCATTATTGGTCGCGGTGGAGCTCAAGTGGAAGAATTAAAAAAAGAGATTAAACAAAAATTTTTAACCCCCAAACATAATATCCAATTAACTATTCAGGAAACACCTAAAATTGGTTTGGCTGCCAATATAGTGGCGGTTAATATGGCACTCGAAATTGAAAAACGTTTGCCATTTAGGCGCGTAATGAAACAGGCTATTGATAATGTGACGAAAGCAGGCGCCTTGGGGGTCAAAGTTCAGGTAGCCGGTCGATTAAACGGAGCAGAGATCGCTAGAACAGAAAGTTTAGCTTCAGGCAAAGTGCCATTACAGACTTTACGGGCTGACGTCGATTATGCTAGAACTGTAGCTAATACTACCTATGGTACTATTGGCATTAAAGTTTGGATTTATCGAGGCGAAGTTTTTACTAAAGAAAATAGCTAATTAAGAAAGAATTATTTTTATGTTAATGCCCAAGAAAGTTAAATATCGCAAATGGCACAGAGGCGATCAAATTTCCGGGGTCGCTCTACGTAAAGCAGTGATCAGTTTTGGTTCCATTGGTTTAAAATCTTTGGAGGCTGGTTGGATAACCGCCCGTCAGATTGAAGCAGCTCGACGTGCTATTACTGGGCATTTAAAGCGCGGTGGTAAAATTTGGATTAGAATTTTTCCTGATAAACCAATCACTGTCAAAGGTAATGAAATTCGTATGGGCGGAGGTAAGGGGTCGGTAGATCACTATGTGGCAGCGATTAAACCAGGCACGATGATGTTTGAAATAGACGGAGTCACTTTAGATATAGCTCGGGAAGCTTTACGTTTGGCAGCTCATAAACTGCCGGTTAAATGTTCAATTGTGCAATAATTTTAATTTATGGTTAAAAATTTATCCATGAAAGAAATAAAAGTCCAAGATGTTGTGCAGACGCGTCTATTATTAATAGAGGCACAACAAGAATTACAGCATTTACGTTCCAAAGCCGCTTTGAATGATTTAAAAAATGTAAGGCAAATCAGGCAAGTTCGTAAAATTATTGCTCGTTTAAAGACTTATTTAAATTCTTTGACTTAATTTTATGCCAACTGATGAAAAGATAGTGAAAACAATCAAACAAAACCGCGTTTTTAAAGGAACAGTAGTTAGTGCCGCCATGGATAAAACTAGGATAATCTTAGTTAGTCGTAGTATTAGACATCCTAAATATAATAAACGTTATCAGATCAGCCGCCGCTATGCCGCCCATGATGCTAAGAATGAATATCAAATCGGTGATCAGGTGATGATACAAGAGACAAGGCCTTTGTCTCACACCAAAAGGTGGCGTATTATTGGTAAAGTTACTAAGGAAAGATAATATGATTCAATTACGTAGTATGTTAGCAGTCGCTGATAATTCTGGAGCTAGAAAAGTCCAGTGTATTACTGTCCTGGGTGGTTATAGAAAACGTTATGCCAGAATAGGCGATGTTATTATGGTGGTGGTTAAAGAAGCAGAACCGCATGGTCTAATTAAAAAAAGCGAAGTTGTGCCCGCAGTAATTGTGAGGACACGTAAAGAATTGGCTCGGCTCGACGGTATTTATATCAGATTTGACGATAACGCTGTAGTAATTATTGATAAGAAAACCAAGGAACCGCGAGGAAGTCGTATTTTTGGACCAGTTGCCAGGGAGTTGAGAATGCGTGGTTTTCAAAAAATTATTTCTTTAGCCCCAGAGGTGTTATAAAAATATATGTCTTTAAATATTAAAAAAGGAGATATGGTGGAAGTGATTAGTGGACGAGATCGCGGTAAACGCGGTAAGGTGTCGCAGGTATTTCCTCGTGAGCGTATGGTAGTGGTAGAAGGTATTAATATACGTTTTAAACATACTCGTGCTAGGAAACAGCGAGAATCAGGACAACGCATCCAATTTGCTTCGCCCTTGTTAGCCTCTAAAGTAGAATTGATTTGCTCACATTGTGACAAACGAACGCGAGTAAATATCGATTTGACTAGTACTAATAAGACCCGTGTTTGTAAAAAATGTAAACAAGCTATTTAACTTTATGTTAGAATTGAGATTAAAACAGAAATATCATAAAGAAATTGTGCCGACTTTGATCAAGGAGTTTGGCTATCAGAATATTTTAGCAGTACCCAAGTTAGTTAAAACCACTATTAATGTTGGTTTGGGCAAGTCTTTAACTGATCCAAAGTTAGTAGAAGTGGCTACTAGTACTTTAACCCGCATTACTGGACAAAAACCAATTCTTCGTCATGCTAAGAAATCAATTTCTAATTTTAAAATTAGACAAGGTATGACTATTGGCTTGCAGGTTACTTTGCGAGGAGTAAGGATGTACGAATTTTTGGATAAACTGTTCAATGTCAGCTTACCTAGAGTTAGAGACTTTCGTGGTGTTAAGTTGACAGCTTTAGATCAGCAGGGGAATCTTACCGTTGGTTTTAAAGAGCATATTGTTTTTCCTGAAATTAAGAGCGATGAAGTAGAAAGTATACATGGTTTAGAAATATCCATTACCACTACAGCCAAAGATAATCAAAAAGGTCGTCGTTTGTTTGAATTATTAGGGGTGACTTTCGCACGGGAGGAATAATTTTTAATGTCAACTACAGCTCAAGAAATTAAATCAACTCGTTCTCGGAGCCAACCTAAATATCAGACCAGGGTGGTTAGACGTTGTTGGCGTTGTGGCCGTAAAAGAGGTTATATGAGAGATTTTGATCTGTGCCGTATTTGTTTTAGAGAACTAGCTTCTAATAATGAGATTCCTGGTGTAAGAAAGGCCAGTTGGTAAAGGAGATAATTTTATGCACAGTGATTCAATTAGTGATACACTTACTAGAATCAGAAACGGTTTGGCCGTTGGCAAAACCGAAGTCTTGGTTCCATTTTCTAATTTAAAAGAACGTTTGGTGCAGATTTTAATTCAGGAAGGATACTTGTCTGGAATGGAAGAAATTAACTCACCTTTTCGTAGTTTGTTAATTCGTTTAAAATACGAAGATGGCAAGCCGGTGCTTAAGTATTTGCAAAGAGTGAGTACCCCAGGCAATAGACGTTATGTAAGCAAAGAAGAATTGCCAACAGTGTTATCAGGAGCGGGGCTCGCTATTATTTCCACTTCTCAAGGTTTGATGACTAATAAAGAGGCCCGTCGGCGCAAGTTAGGTGGCGAGGTAATTTGTGAATTATACTAGTATGCTAACAATTATTCTTTGGATTCTCTTAATTTTACTCGGAATTGTTGTGCTGCCCATAGGTGTGTGGTTAATAATTATGAGTATACAACACGGCAATAAAATATCAGTAACGAAATTGTGGTTTTCTTGGTGGAGTCGATTACTAAGGAAAAAGATTGAATAATTTTTAATTTTGATTTTTGCATTTTTAATTTTTATTATGTCACGTTTAGGTAAACAACCAATAATCGTTCCTCAAGGCGTACAAGTAACTATTACCGTTGACTCAGTCCAGTTTAAAGGACCTAAAGGAACGATGCAACAAAAAATTCCAAGTCAAATTAAAGTTACGCAGGATGTAGATAAACTAATCGTTTCTGTATCAGATGTTAACAATAACACCAATCGCGCTTTATGGGGTTTAACTAGACAGTTATTAGCCAATGCCGTGGAAGGTGTTACTAAAGGATTTATTAGACAGTTAGAAATCAATGGGGTCGGTTTCCGTGTTCAAGTGGAAGGTAATAAGTTGGTTTTGAATGTTGGTTTTTCTCATCCAGTTAATTTTGATTTACCTAACGGTATTACAGCTAAGGTGGAAAAGAATTTGATTACCCTAGAAGGTATTGATAAACAATTAGTAGGAGAAACAGCTGCTCAATTACGTAAAGTGAAACCACCTGAACCTTATAAAGGTAAGGGTATTAAATATCTTAATGAGGTAATTCGCCGCAAAGCTGGTAAATTAGCTAAAGCTGCCGGCGCTGGAGCTAAGTAAAATTTATGGGTATTAGAGAAAATAGATTATTAAGACGAAGAGCTAGAATTCAAGCCAAAATAAAAGGGACAGCCTCAAGACCCAGATTATCGGTTTATCGCAGTTTGCGTTACTTAGAATGCCAGTTAATTGATGATACTACGGCCTGTACTTTGTTAGCTTTAACAGACCGTCATCATGGTAAAAAGAAAAAAGAATTTCCTCCTTGTGAACGAGCTAAAAAATTAGGTTCTGAATTAGCGGTTGCCGCACAAGCCAAAGGGATTAAAAAGGTTGTTTTTGATCGTCGTGGTTTTAAATATCATGGACGTATTAAAGCCTTGGCCGAAGCCGCACGTCAAGCTGGATTACAATTTTAAATAAATTTATATGTCTGAACAATCAACTAGTAATAAAACAGATAAACCAAGAGGTCGCAGGAATTTTGAGCATACAGAACAAGAATTTGAACAGCGGGTGATTGAGATTAGCCGGGTCGCTCGTGTTATGGCCGGAGGAAAACGTTTGCGTTTTCGCGCCTTAGTAGTCATAGGTGATAATCATGGCCGTGTTGGGTCCGGTTTAGCTAAAGGCGCTGACGTTTCTATTGCTGTTAATAAAGCTACTAATCAGGCTAAAAAACATTTAATGATAGTGCCAATAGTACGAGAAACTATACCACACCAAATAAGGGCTAAATATGGTAGCGCCTATGTATTAATTAAACCAGCGCCGTTAGGTACTGGAGTTATTGCTGGTGGCCCGGTACGAGTGGTTTTGGGTGTGGCCGGCATACCTAATGTAGTGGCGAAGATGTTAGGTTCAGCTAACAAAGTAAATAATGTGCGGGCGGTACTTAAAGCCCTAGCTAGTTTTAAAAAAGTAACCAAGTAATATCATGATATTAGGTTTACATAATTTAAGGAGTCCTCGTGGCTCTAAAAAACCGCGTAAGCGTTTAGGACGCGGTAATGCTTCAGGGCATGGTACTTATTCAACTCGCGGTCAAAAAGGCCAACGAGCCAGATCAGGTGGCCGCAAAAGATTAATTCAACGCGGTGTTAAACATTTTATTATGCGTATGCCTAAGCAACGCGGTTTTACTAGTCTTCGCCCAAAGAGAGAGATTATTCTAGTGGATAAGTTGAATAATTTGGCCGAAGGAACAGTGGTTGATTTAAAAACTTTAAAAGCTTTAAAGTTGGCAACCGGTAGTAAAGTTAAAATAATTGGTAATAAAAAATTAACTAAAAAACTAGTTATTAAAGTTGGCCCAATTTCTCAAGGCGCACGTCAAGCAGTTGAAGCCGCTGGCGGCAAAGTAGAGTGGGTAGCTAATAAAACCACCATCACTACTGAAAATTAGTTATATTTTGTAAAATAACTATATGTGGGATAAATTGATACAGATTTGGAAAACGCCAGATTTACGAAGAAAAATCCTTTTTGTTCTGTTGATGTTGGTGATCTTTCGTTTAGCAGCTCATCTACCCATTCCGGGTGTAGATCCATTAGCTTTGCGCAAGTTTTTTGCTTCCAATCAGATTTTTGGTTTAATTAATTTATTTTCCGGAGGCACGATGGAAAATTTTTCCGTAGTGATGTTAGGTGTAGCTCCTTACATTACGGCCTCTATTATTATGCAGCTTTTAACTATGATCATTCCAAAACTAGAAGAGTTATCTAAAGAGGGTGAATATGGTTATCATAAAATTAATCAATATACTAGAATTTTAACCGTACCGTTGGCTATATTACAAGCTTATGGATTTATTACTCTTCTGAGTACTCAAGGAGGAGGGCGTGTGTTAGGTAACTTAGATACTTGGCAATTAATTACTAGTATTATCACAGTCACCGCTGGTACTATTTTTTTAATGTGGTTAGGTGAGTTGATATCAGAACGAAAAGTAGGTAATGGTATTAGTTTATTGATTTTTGCCGGTATCGTGGCAGGGGTACCGCAGGTAATTCAACAAACCATAGTAACTTATGATCCACAACAACTGTTTACCGTCATTGCTTTCTTGGTTATTGCGGCAGTAACCATAGTAGGTGTAGTAGTGGTAACTGAAGCACAGCGTAATGTGCCAGTCACTTATGCCAGAATGGTGAGGGGAAATAAAATGTATGGCGGGGCCAGCACTTTTTTACCTTTGCGTTTATTGCAGGCCGGCGTGATTCCTATTATTTTTGCTATTTCTTTAATTATCATGCCTCCGATGTTGGCTCAATTTTTTGTTCGATCACAAGCTGTTTGGCTTGCCAATTTAGCTCATTTTATTATCAACTTATTTCAAAATCAAATTTTTTACGCCATAGCTTATTTTGTCTTAGTGTTTGCTTTTACTTATTTTTATACCGCAGTCATTTTCCGTCCTCAGCAAATTGCTGAAAACTTACAGAAACAAGGTGGCTTTATTCCTGGTATTAGACCCGGCAGAAATACTTCTGAATTCCTTGGTTCTACTATGAATAAAATTATTTTTGCTGGAGCTTTGTTTTTGGGTTTAATCGCTATTTTGCCTTTATTAGTGGAAGGATTTACTGGTTCTGGGACTTTAGTTATTGGCGGAGCTTCACTTTTGATCGTGGTGTCAGTGGTTATTGAAATGGTGCGCCAAATCAACGCGCAATTAGTTATGCGCGATTACGACAAGCTGTAATTTTAATTAACAAAAAAATAATAAAAAATAGGAGTTTAAAATGTTTATTTTAGAATGATTGAGATGAATAGATATTAATATTATTAATGGCAACTCGTTGTATTTTCTTTTACTTGTTCTAGCTGAGACCGTTGTCTCAAAGGAATTGTGTGACGATCCTTGCGGTGAGGATTAATTATAAAAATTTTTAAAAGAAAAATCTAATTACCACTCGTTTTTTAATGAGTGATAATATTTTTTTATATCATAATCACGACGACCGTCATAATCATGATATATTTGTCTTTATTAAACAATAAATCAACCCGTTTTGCCTTTGGTTATTTTTATGTCCAAGTGGATAAAAAAGTGACCAAGAATAATTTTTGTTGCGAAGTATTTATTGAGTTTAGTAAAATAGCACTTGGTTTTAGCGAGTAAATAAAAAACAACGTCTAACTCGCTTTATTTCCGGGCGTATGACACATCAGGATCAGATTCGGCCACAAGGCGCACCTCGACAACGCTAAGGTAAAATAAAGGTACTTATGTTGTTCAATAAACAGTTAATTATGTTAGGTTCGCCTGGGTCAGGCAAGGGTACACAGGCGAAAATTTTAGCCGAACACTTAGGAATCCCGCATATTTCCACTGGTGATATTTTTCGGGATCATATTGCCCGCCAAACTGCCTTAGGCCTTAAGGCTAAGGCAATATTAGACGCTGGTAGTTTAATGCCAGATGATGTTACTAATTCCTTAATTAACGAAAGATTAAAACACCCCTTGTTAGAGGGGTGTTTTTTGGTGACCGGTTAGTTATAGGTTTAGAAAGGTAACGATTAAGGCAACGGTTCAGGTGACAGTGGACTGAAAGTAGCAGTGACATTCTTGGCCGTATTCATTGTTACACTACAACTCGTATTAGCACCGCTGCAAGCGCCATGCCAACCATTAAATTGAGAATCAGCGCGTGGTACGGCAGTAAGCGTGATGGTGGTGCCTTGGTTAAACGAACTTGAGCATTGTGTGCCGCAGTTAATACCCGAAGGGGTGCTAGTAATAGTACCATTGCCGACTTTGGTTATACTTAAGTTATGTGAAGGAACAATATAACCGAAAGTTGCACGAACGGATTTATCTGTATCAAGAGTAATAGTACAAGTACTAGTGCCAGAACAAGCACCACTCCAACCAGTAAAGGCGCTGCCTGTACTGGCAACAGCGGTTAAAGTTACACTTGCGCCATCAGCAAATTTAGCACCGCAGGCGCTGCCACAGTTTATACCTGTAGGCAAACTGGTAATAGTACCGTTGCCTGTTTTAGTTACAGTCACAGTTCGTAAATTAGTAACTGGTGGACTAAATACACCAGTACTTAATCCAATTTTCGTACCCATGGTGTAAATAGCGCCGGGATTAACATAAACATAACCAAGCGTGAGAGCAGGCACAAAATTGTCACGTTCACTATTAGGTACTTTCAAATAGACAATTTTATCCGTTTCATTCTGTAGTGCGATTTTATTACCAGCCGTCATGGTTAAGGGGTGTGTAAAACCACTAGTGACAGCTAAGGCGCCAGCCTGATCCTTTACTATACGCATTACCCAAACAACTGCTGTTGCTGGTAAAGGCGCTTGTATGGTGACAGAGAGATCTTTAAGCTTCATTGGTACGCCAGTAGTAGGATCTGGTCGCCAAACTTGCACCAATTTTACAGCGCTGCCCAAAGCTATGCTATTGATATTAGAGGCACCAATTAACGCGGGACCATTAGGTTGATTAATGTTATTTATTTGGATGGAGGTATAAAATTTAGCCGGTTTAACAGCAACACTGATCTGGTTATTGGCAGCATTTTTATTTTCCACCTGCCCGACAATAGTTTTAGTGGCCACGCCTTTGAGTCTATACTCAATGTTACTGGCTTCAATTTTTAATTTACCGTTCTCATAACCAACAACGGTACCAGTAATATTAAGAGGATCATTGTTGCGCCAATCAACATAGGGTCTAATATCACGAGGATTACCACTGATTTTGGTGCCGACAGTTATGGTTTTACCAGAGGAGGTGGTGTCCGAGCGTAAAGGTATATAAGTAACAAGAAAGTCAGTTGTCGCTGTGCCAGTACTGCGCACCGTCATAATGTGATTAATAGTGTTAACATTCTCAACCAAAGTAACGCCTTTGAGTGTTATTTGCGCGGCGGTTGGAGGAACAGTGCTTAATCTGCCAGAGGTTTGTGCAGAAACCAACAAAGGCACAAGCATCAAACCGAGAAACGTTAGAGTAAAATAATATCTCATAAGTTTATTATTAATAATTGTTATTTTGTTAATCTAAGCTTATAAATCGACCGTTATAAGTCGTAAATTGAACCATTTTCATTATATACTAGTTAACCAGCTAAATAAAGTTTTGATATGACTTATTATTTTAGACGGGAATTTTAGATTCATTAACCAAGCATTATATGATTTGTGTATAGAATTTTCATTTCCAAGTTATCAAAAATAAGGTAAAATAAAGGTACTTATGTTGTTCAATAAACAGTTAATTATGTTAGGTTCGCCTGGGTCAGGCAAGGGTACACAGGCGAAAATTTTAGCCGAACACTTAGGAATCCCGCATATTTCCACTGGTGATATTTTTCGGGATCATATTGCCCGCCAAACTGCCTTAGGCCTTAAGGCTAAGGCAATATTAGACGCTGGTAGTTTAATGCCAGATGATGTTACTAATTCCTTAATTAACGAAAGATTAAAACAACCTGATACCAACAAGGGCTTTGTTTTTGATGGCTATCCCAGGAATTTGGTTCAGGCGGAATTTTTATTTACTTTAAAACCAGAAGCGAAAGTTATTAATATTGAATTATCAGATGAAGAGGTTTTGCGCCGAGTATCTGGTAGAAGATTGTCAAAAAACACGGGTGCTATTTATCATTTAGAATTTAATCCGCCACCCAAAGATTTACCTCAAGATGATTTAATTCAAAGATCAGATGAAACCAAAGAAGTGGTACAGGAAAGATTGGTGATTTATCATCAACAAACAGAGCCCCTGAAATATTTTTATCAAAAGAAAGGTAAACTATTAACCATTGATGGCCGACCACCTATACCCGAAGTTACTAAATCAATAATGAATTTATTTAGAGATGATCAATCCTAAAACTCCAGCGGAAATAGAAATTATGCGCCAAGGTGGAAAGATTTTGGCGCGAGTATTAGCCGAGGTAGCGGCAGCGGTAAAGCCTGGCACAAGCACTTCGTACCTTGATATGTTAGCCAGGCAGGGTTTAAAGTCTCGCGGTGCTAACCCTTCTTTTTTGGGTTACCGAACAGGCAACCAATCTTTTCCCGCTTCGTTGTGTACCTCGGTAGATAGTGGGGTGGTGCATGGCGTACCGTCACCAGAATTTGTTTTACAAGAAGGACAGATTATTGGTTTGGACTTGGGTGCTTGGTATCAGGGTTTGTGCACTGATATGGCAGTCACTATAGCCGTGGGGAAAATTAGTAAAACAGCAGCTAAATTACTTAGAGTCACACAAGAGACCTTGGGCATAGCTTTGGAAAAAGTGAAAACGGGTGCGCGGGTGGGTGATATTAGTGAGGCTATCCAAAGTTATGTGGAACAGAATAGCTTTAGTGTAGTGCGTACTTTGTTTGGGCATGGAGTGGGGCGGGCAGTGCACGAAGAGCCACGTATTCCTAACTTTGGTCACAAAGGCACAGGGCCGTTGTTAACCGAAGGTATGACTTTAGCTATTGAGCCAATGGTTAATATTGGTGGTCCGGAAGTAAAAACTTTAACTGACGGCTGGACTATTGTTACTGCTGACAATTCTTTATCCGCTCATTTTGAACACACGGTGGCGGTAACTAAATACGGTTACGAGATTTTAACTAAAATTTAGTAATCATGCGTTTATTAGGAATTGATTGGGGAGAGAAAAGAATTGGCTTGTCTTTAGGCGACACTGATTCTAATTTAGCCATACCTTATGGTGTAATAGAGAATAATCAAAGGGAAGATGTTTTATCAACTATTAGAAAACTAATTAGTACTGAAAACATAGAGTTAATAGTGGCTGGCGAACCAGTATCAATGTCAGGACAAAGTTCTCCTCAAACATATAAAGTTAAAGAATTTATTAACTGGCTCAAAGATAAATTATCAATCCGAATAGAAACTATAGATGAGCGGTTAACTACCAAACGCAGCCAACTTGATCCTGGCATAGCAAAACGTTCATCCGATGAATTAGCAGCCATGTATTTGTTACAGGATTATTTGGATCGTTTAAAAGATAATTAATTGTATGTGGTGGTTGGTCTTAGTAACTTTTATCTTGAGTGTCAGTTTTACTTATTTGGTAAAAAAAATTGCCAGGCGTTTAAAGTTGTTGGACTATCCTGATCAAAACAGAAAATTTCACACCCAACCCATACCTTTGTTTGGTGGTTTAGCTATTTTTTTAACCTTTACCGCAGTTGTTTGGCTGTTAGCTTTTTTTTCTGATAATTTATTGGGCAAAGATATTTCTTTTAAACAATTAATAGCCATAACTCTGGCTGGTTTGGTTTTAATGATTGGTGGTTATTTAGATGATCGTTGTCATTGGTCTTGGAAAAAGCAAATCATTTGGCCAATTTTAGCCAGTTTAATTGTAATTATGGGAGGTATTGGTATAAAATTTGTTACTGACCCTTTCACTGGTGGTTTACTTCATTTTGATAATTTAAAAATAGAAATAATGAGATTAGCTGGCGTGCCGTATTATTTTACCTGGTGGACAGATCTATTCACTTTAATTTGGCTGATGATGTTAATGTATACAACTAAACTACTAGACGGTTTAGACGGTTTAGTGTCAGGAGTAGGAGCAATTGGTGGTTTAATTATTTTTGGACTTACCCAAGCGCAGGCTTGGCACCAGCCGCCAGTGGGTTTATTGGCCATTACCTTAGCCGGTGCTTGTTTAGGTTTTTTGGTTTGGAATTGGCATCCAGCCAAGATCTTTTTAGGCGAAGGCGGTAGTTTGTACATTGGTTTTATGCTTGGCATTTTGGCGATTATATCTGGTGGCAAAATAGCTACCGCACTGTTAATTTTAGGCATTCCCATTTTGGATGTAGTCTGGGTAATTATCAGACGACTATTTTGGGATAAGAGAAAAATCAGCGAGGCTGACAGGAAACATTTGCATTATAGATTATTAGACGTTGGTTTATCACACAGGCAAAGTGTCTTGGTGTTATATTTTTTAACAGCTAGTTTTGGTGTAGCTTCTTTATTTTTAAGAACTCAAGGTAAATTACTGGCGCTTGGTATAATGACGATAGTGATGGTGATTTTAGCAACTTTGGTAGTTATGGTCTATAAAAAAAGAAGAGTTCTTAAGTAAGAACCCTTTTTATAAAGCTGGGAGCATCATTAATTGCGCAGATAGTATAGTTCTCCATTGAACTTATACAGTTCACCAATTAAGCGCTTGAGTTCTTTTTTTGAACCTTGGCCAGCGGTAATTTTATCTAGCTCAATCCTGATCATGGATTCAGCTTCTGTTGATGAATAAGGAAGTTTGGGACCATGGTAGCGGGCAGACGATTTGCGATTAGCAGCGATGATTCTCATTACGTCTGTTAGCATATCCGTAATGAGATATTTTAGACGAAATTCTTCGACTTTTGTCAGACCTTTAAGAATTTTTTTCACTTGTTCCTTAATATCACCAAGTAAAAAAGTGCCATCTGATAGCGATCGAGCCAATGGTATGAGGCGTTGATCTGGTATTTCCACACGAAATGGAACGTTGTTTATAGATAAAGCCTCTTCTTGATATCTTTGAGCTTGAATGTCGTCTGTTATCACCGCTTGTTCTTGTGGTAAATCGTTAATTCTTGGTGAGCTATCATCTATTTCTTTTAATAGAGTGTTAGTTATTATATTATTCTTAAATAAGAATACTATAATCATTTTTATACCCTTTCTTTTTAGTTTTTGATTGTTTTAAGTTGGTAAATAACAGTTTTTGAAATATTGTTTTTTAATGCTATCCTAAGGTTATGTTTTTGTCAAGGCTTAGGTTTTATTGGCTAACAGCAGTAATTACAGGGTTATTAGTAATATTAACGTTGTTGTTTTTAGCTTGGCTTTTGTTTAAGGAATCCTCAGCTAAGTTAGTAACTCTGCAAATAGGTCAGGCCCAAATTAAAGTGGAAATAGCCTCGACGCCAGATCAATTAAGACAAGGTTTGTCTGGACGCGAACGGTTATTACCAAATCATGGTATGTTGTTTGTTTTTCCTCAAAGCCTTCAGCGGCATTTTTGGATGTATGACATGAAATTTCCCTTGGATTTTATTTGGATTAATAATAATAAGATAGTACAGTTGAATCTTAATATCCAACCGCCACAAGCAGGGGAACAACCGCAACTAATTATGGCTAAACAATCAATTAATATGGTTTTAGAAGCGCCGGCTGGCTGGGTAGAAAAAAATAATGTCAAGCTTGGCGATCAAGTGAAGTTATTAATAACTTACCCTTAAGACTCTTGACAATTTTTAAATGATGCTTTATTATAAGAAAGCATCGTGGTTAAACCTAAACCTTGCGATTTTTATGAAATTAGCAATTATACAAACAGGTGGCAAACAGTATTTAGTGACCGAGGGTCAAACTTTGACTGTGGAAAAGATTAAACCCGTTGATACACCATTTAGTTTTGATAAGGTGTTATTAGTACAAGATGGTGATCAAGTGTCAATTGGTACGCCCACTGTGGCTAATAAGAAAGTTACGGCCCAAGTATTAGGAGAGGGCAAAAGCAAGAAGGTTTCAGTTGTTAAGTTTAAGCGCAAAGTACGCTATCATAAAAAGCAAGGCCATCGGCAATCTTTTACTAAAATAAAAATTTCTAGTATTGCTTAATAATTAAACTAATAATTAACCGTTATTTTATGATATGTAAAAAATGCGGACAGGAGAATTGTTCTTGTGATCCAGAGGAACAATGCAACTGTGCTGATGATTGCTCCTGTTAAATTCAACGTTTTAATTATTAATTATTTATCAACTAATCAGTTTTTCTCGATCTTCTTAAAAAAGAGCGGGAGAAAATTAAGAAAGGAATTATATTAAATATGTATTTTCAAGACGAACCAATGCAGCCGGGGGATGAGAATGTAGAGGAAACACCAGCGGAAGAAACAACCGAAGAGCCTCAGGCTTAAATTAATTGACGATATAACAAAACCACTCTTGATTAATCGGGGGTGGTTTTGTTTATCTTTTCAATGTCATTCCCGATCTGCTTGCTTAAGTAGTGAACTTCAGTTCTGCTATTTTAAGATCAGGAATCTAGACAATAAAATAAGGCTCTGATTCTGGATTTCCTGCCAGACTTTTCAGCCACCCTTATGGAGGGTGGTTTTTGGTTATGTAGATACCTATGATATAATTAAAATACTAGTTAAATGAAATTTATCGATATGACAAACTAACAGTTACTTGATTATATTAAACAACAACTACAACTGGGAATAAGTCAAGAACAAATTAAAAGCGCACTCATTGCTACTGGTTGGCAAGAGCCAGATATTAATGAGGGTTTTAGGGCGATAAATACAACCTCTTCATCTATACCAGGAACACCAATGGCAGTTAATTCATCAGGAAAAGCTTTAAAGATAGCTTTAATATCTTTAGTTGGGGTTATAGTTATTGGCGGAGGAATTTATGCTTACACACAGAACTTTTTTATTAGCCAAGAATCAAATAAACAAACCAATAATGTTACAAACCAAGAAAAACAATTATCTAGCGAATAAAACCAAGAACAAAGAGTAGCAGATTCATTAATTAATGATGAATTTATTTTTGCAACTTATTCAGATGAATATTTTAGTTTTAAATATCCTAAAAATACCTGCGGTACGCCATTAGGTGAAGGCTTTAGCAATGCGGGCTGTTCAGAGCCATGGGGGACGGAGATAATTGGTTGTGGTAATTCGTTTGATCCAACTAATAGAATGAATTATGAGGAGGATCGTTATTGTTTACTTTGGCTTGGTCCGCCTTTTAATGAGGCATATGAAATGGCTGTGTTTCAAATATATCTTTATCCCAAATCATCTTATGAACAGATTTTAGAGCCTTACCCAGGCGCCAAAGTTACTGAGTATGGTCCTACTAATAATGGATACCATAAAAAGTTATATGAAATGATAGAAATGAATTCTGACGGAAGCATATCAGCAGAAAAAATATATGATGGTTTTATTGATGATGGACAACACTTTGTGTATGTCATGATAATTATTCCCGCGGGTTCACCTGAGGGGATTATTAATTATTTGCCTTACTTTTTTAATTCGTTCAAATTTAACCCGGTTTTTACCAGCCAAGCTGAGAGGTGTGGTGTTAAAGAAACGGTGACAGAAAAGGATAATTGTTATATGGCGGAGGCGTATGGATCTATTGATAGTGCAATTTGCGATAAGATTTCGGATCAAAGTATGGTTTGGGTGGATGATAAAATTAATCGTTCAGGTTGTTTGTATTTTGTGGGCATGAGAAAGAGGGATCCGTCAATTTGTGAGTTAGCAAAAGCTAATCTGGAAGTTTATACACAATGCAAAAATGACCTAAATCAAACTAGGTAGTCCCAGGTATTTATTGTGAAGATGTTTGGCCCTTAGACCACCCTAAATCAAGTTCCAACTTAGTACACTCGGTATGTAAATATGTCCTTTTTGTTTTCTAATCTCAGTTCTCCGCCAGAGACAGAGGCGGATCAGTTTTAGGTTGATAATATCTCCACCAAAGGCGGACATCTTTCACGATGTCTTAGATTAATCTGGGGAATAACAAGCTTCTAAATAATTTCCAAGCGTCCGGTAATAGCGCTTTCTAAAGTTACTTCATCAGCGTATTCAAGATCTGCCCCCACCGGCAAGCCACGAGCCAGGCGCGTTACTTTAATCCCCAAAGGTTTAATTAATTTAGCTAGATAAAGCGAAGTAGTTTCTCCGTCTAAATCTGGATTAAGCGCTAAAATAACTTCCTTAACCCCATCCTTTTTTAGCTGTTCTATCAATTCAGGTATTTTTAGTTTATCCGGTGTTATTCCTTCTAAGGCACTTAAAACACCATGTAGCACATAATAACGCCCGTTAAAAGCTTTGGTCTTTTCTATCACTGGAATATTGTGACTTTCGGCTACTACACAAAGTAAGGCGTGATGGCGTTTGGCATCGTGACAAATTGCGCAAGGTGAATTTTCAGAAAAGCGGCGGCAGATAGAGCAAGTTACTACTTGTTCGCGGGCCGCTTTTAAGCTTTGGATTAAATTAGCCACCACTTCTGGCGGCTGCTTTAATAAATAATAAACCAGTCGTTCCGCGCTTTTTGGTCCAAAACCAGGCAAGTTAGTTAGCTCACGGATTAATTGTTCCAGCGCTTTAGGAGTAGGGGACATAATAAATTTAAAATTCAAAAATTAAAATGGAAAATTATACTCTAATTATATCTCAAAAGATAATCCCAGGCGAACGATAATTTAATTAATTATTATTAATAATAATTATATTTTTTGCTAAATCTGATGGTAGACTATTAAATATTTCTTTGATAGTTTGTTGATCTGTTGGAGAATATTGTCGGGGATCATATAAGATAATATGATTAGAATTCAAAACCTGGCTAATTTGTTCTACCAGCAAATTTTGATCCCAAGCTGAACCAAAAGTAATAGCTTTAAATCGGCCATCATAATTGAAAGGCCCATTAAAAATATAATTTTGTCGTCCTAGCATAAAAATTGGTTTTTGAGCACGGTATTGTTGTTCTAATTGGTTGATACCCTGAGCATAATTTTTTCTCCAATGTAAGTAGTTATCTACTTTTTGGAAATTAGTATAAGACGCAGCTAAAGCCAAAATCACAGTTAGACCAATTAAAGAATAAGCAATTGGCGATTGATATTTTTTTAATAAAATATAAAATAAGTAAGCTGATAATAAAGCTGCACCGAAATAAGCACTAGTAAAAAGTCTTCCTTGTGGAATGCCAAAAATAAAAATGAACGGCAGTATAGTTAGTAACATTATAGCTAGCAGTAGCAAATTATATCTTTTTCTAAACCAAACCACAACTAAACCTATAACAGTTGTTAGTATATAGATTGGCGTAAAGCCGTCGTAGATTATTTGATAAACGTTAAGTATTTTTTCTTTAAGCGTCAACCAGCTAAAATTGTGATATAGAGGAGGGTTGTTAGCAAAAGAAGTTTTGATAGCTATTAGATATTCTTGTTGATAGTAAAGGTATAAGGCAGTAACTCCAACTAAACAAGTGGCCAAGAATATTAAACTCGCTTTCGCCATTAAAACCCAATTGAGCTTTTCTTTTTTATACAGCCAAAGTTGTAACAAAGGTAATGGTAGTAATACCAAAACAGTTTCTTTGGTTAGAAAACTTAGACCTAATAACAAACTCGCTAAGTAAAGATATTTTTTATTATTTTGTGTTAAATAGACGGCTAGAAAGTATAAAGAAGCAAATAACCAAAAGTGCATTAGCGGTTCAGATAACAGAGAGCCACTAAAAAACAAAATAGCGAAGTTAGTTGCAGCTATGACGCTAGCTAGTAACGCTAGCTCTTGAGATTGCCATAGTTTTTTAATCCAAAGATAGAAGAAAATAATAGCTCCCAGAGTGATCAATTGTTGTAGAACTGATAAGTAATAGAAGCTATTAAAAATATCGACTCCTAGTAGATTTAGTAAAAGCCAGATTAGATGATTGATCAAGATAAAAATAGGTCGACCCAGGAGTAACCCCGAGTTGATATTGCCGGCAATAATAGCCGTATGATAAGTAAATTCATCAACGTTATAATAATAAGCGTGACGAAAAATAAAAGACAAAATTAACCATAGGCCACTGATGATACTCAGGTATATTTTATCTTTTTTAGTTAACACATTATTATTTTAATCCCAGCTTTTCTAAACCTCCGGTTTCCCTAAATTTAGCTGCCATTATTTTATGAACCTTTTTGACAGCATCGTTAAAAGCTTCTTTGACGCCATTTTCTAGATCAGTTTTTTTATCTGGTTTTAATAATTCTTGGTCAATAGAAATTTTTTTTACTTCTTGGTTACCATCCATCTGGATTTTAATTTTACCCCAAGCAGCGGTTCCTTCGGTCAATTCTCCAGCTAACGAACTTTTCATTTGTTTAGCTTGTTGGCGCAGATCCTTAATCTGTTTTAGTTTAGAAAACATGGACATATTTTTTTAGAATCTAGAATTTAAAAATTAGAATTTAAAAAAATTATTTTTATTATCAGAGATCGCTACATCCACCCTTGACTCACTCGCGATGATATTTTAACTATTAAATTAAAACCATTAGCTAATAGCCATAGACCATTTGCCATTAACCAACGCGGCCGGATTTTTCCAGACTACGGAAAGTAACCTTATTTTCATCAAAGAATAATCTTAAGAGTCCTGTAGGGCCATTGCGGTGTTTGGCAATATGAATTTCGGCAATATGTTTTTCTTCTTCAGGAATATCATCTGGATGATAATTTTTATCAGCGGCTTTGCGATAGATAAATAGTACCACATCTGCATCTTGCTCAATAGAACCAGATTCCCTAAGATGCGCCAGTTTGGGAATAGCCGGTTTATTCATTTCTACTGCTCTGGCTAGCTGCGATAAAGCCAATACCGGCACGTTAAGTTCACGGGCAATAGCTTTTAATCCTCTGGTAATTTCAGAAACTTCCTGTACCCGGTTATCAGAATTTCTACCTTCTAATAATTGTAAGTAGTCAATCAAAATTAAACCTAGCCCGTGTTCGGTTTGTAGACGCCTGGCTTTGGTGCGGATTTCCATCACATTGGAAGTGGCTGAATCATCAATATAAATAGGCGCTTCTGATAAGATACCCATAGCATGGCCAATACGCGGAAAATCTTCTTCTTTTTCTGATAACCGTCCAGTACGCATGCGCCACAAATCAACATTAGATTCAGCGCATAATAATCTGTCTACCAATTGTTCTTTAGACATTTCCAAAGAGAATATACCGACCGGAATTTTAGAGTTAATAGCTATATGTCGAGCAATATCTAAGGCTAGAGTGGTTTTACCAACAGAAGGTCTAGCAGCCAAGACAACAAAGTCTGATTTTTGTAAACCAGCCAGTAAATTATCTAAATCCACAAAACCAGTGGGCAGTCCGCGTAGTTTGCCTGATTCTTTATGCAAATCGTCAATACGATCAAAAGCATCGGTTAATACTGATTTGATAGGAATAAAAGCTTGTTTATAGAATTTTTGTGAAACGCCGAATAGTTTGCTTTCTGCTTTATCCAAAACATCTTCAATATCCTCGCTTTCTTGAAAAGCTAATTGCGCCATTTCGCTGGAAGCCCGCAAAAGTTTGCGTAGAGTACTTTTACGCTGAACAATTTTGGCGTAATGTGCTACATTGGCCGCGGTGGGCACAGCGTTGGCCAATTCCGTTAAATAAGTATGACCACCAACTGCTTCTAGGATTCCTTTTTCTGAAAGTTTAGCACCTAAGGATAATAAATCTATAGGCGTGCGTTCTTCATATAATTCCAGCATGGCTTCGTAGATTTGGCCGTTGGTGTCGCGATAAAAATCAACTGGTTCTAAAAGGTCGGCAATTTTAACAATGGCATCTTTATCAATTAATAAAGAACCTAAAGTGGAAGCCTCGGCTTCTAGATTTTGAGGAGGAAGTTTTTCTGTTAAACCGCTGGTTGTTTTGATGGACATAGTAAGTGTGTTTAGTTTAACTTTTTGGAAGTTTAAAGACAAGGGCAATTAATCACACCTTTTTCACAGGTTTTGCCCACAATATTTTTCAACCTTTTTAAAGAAAGGATAAAAAATAAACTAGACAATTATTAAAAAATCAGTTACAGTCTGGCTATGTTTAGCGATAGTACAGAATATGTTATCTTTGATGTTGAAACCACTGGTATGAAACCAGCAGAAGGGCATGCTGTTGTAGAAATTGCGGCTCAGCGAGTACACAATCGGCAGGTGGTTGATGTTTTAGATACCATTATTAATCCCGGTGTCAAAGTAGATAAAGAAGCGGAATTAGTGCATGGCATTACTAATGAGATGATTCAAAAAGAGGGTAGATCTTTATTAGAAGCTGCGCCAGCGTTTGTTTTATTTTCTTCCGGGGCCACCTTGGTGGCTCATAATATTGGTTTTGATTTAGCGTTTATTAATAAACATTTAAAAGATTTAGGTTTGCCGGCTTTAACTAATTCTACTATTGATACTCTAGAGTTAGCGCGTAGCAAAGTGGCAGTAGCGAGCTATAGCTTGGGGTATTTAGCTAAGCATTTTGGAATTTCTCAACCCAAAGCCCACCGCGC
>CAZMMW010000005.1:0-26208 GCA_964567515.1 uncultured Gammaproteobacteria bacterium
GGCTTTGGGCAACACTACTGCTACCACTGTTAACATTGGCGCTACTGCCGCTACCACTCTTAACTTAGGCGCAGGCGGAGCTTTAACCCGTACTATCAACATCGGCACTGGCACAGGCGCAGACACTATCAACATCGGCACTGGCACAGGCGCAGACACTATTAATATTGGTAATATTGGCCACGTTGGTATCCCAATTCATTTTGCGGGTGGTTTCGGTACTACTGGTTGTACTATTTATGGCGCTTCTGGAAACTTGCTCTGTGATGGTAATATTTCCAGTGCATCTATGTCTGCGTCAGATGGATATTTTGGAACTGGTATATATGGTCAGCTTAGGTTGGGAAGTAATAATATCTATGAAGCGGGTGTGTATGATACTTTGAATAACTATAATCTATTAGTGTATGACTATGATAAGAATGTTTTACGCGTGAGTGACCATATGACTGTGGATTATAACAGTTCTAATGTGGGGATTGGGACAACCACACCAACCTATAAGTTATCTGCTGTCAATAGCGTTTCGTCAGCTGGCAGCGCCGTGACTGCCATCACTAATACCAACACTCATAATAGCGCTGACACCGTAACCTTGCGTCTTAATACCGGAGCAAGTGACGCCGCTCGTTTTATTACTTTTTATTCCGAATGTGATACTGAAAACTGTAATGGTGTAGGCGTAGGTAGAATTGAACTTAATAGAGGTGACGTAGCTTACAACACTGGCGCCGCTGACTTTGGTGAATATATGACTATGGCCGAGCCAGTTGAATTTGGCGATGTTATTGCTATTAGTGACAACGGTAATAAAATAAAGGCGAGATTAGGCAGTAGTTTGATTGGAGTAGTATCTGATACTTCTGGATTTGTTGGTAACGCCAAGAGCGAATATCCCGCGCCTAACGAGGTTATTGTAGGTCTAATAGGACAAATTAAAACCAAAGTTTCGATTGAGAACGGAGTAATTAGTTCGGGCGACCATCTCACCACCTCATCTATTCCCGGTGTAGCTATGAAAGCCACACGAGCAGGACAAACTATTGGCATAGCTTTGGAATCGTTTAGTAGCAGCGAAGCAGGTAAAATTCTGGTTTATGTTAATCGTGGATATTATGATCCTCAAGCTAGCGAGTATCTAACTAAATCTGGCGGCGAGGTGGCTGGTATGATAAAAGTGACAGCGGCTGGCACGCCGTTAACTTTAACGCTGACTGGCCAGACTAATGTTAATGCCTTGCGCAATATTTTTGAAGCTAAGTTAAATGGTGAAATGAGATTCCAGATTTTGGAAACCGGCGACGCTACTCTTACTGGCAAGTTAAGTTTAGGCAGTCTTAAATCTATTGCCGATGTGGAAGTGGGCGGCAAATTAAAAGTAATTAATAATTTACAAGTTGGCGGCGCGGCTTTGCTGGCTGGAGATTTATCCGTCGGCGGTGTGGTGCGTTTGGATAAAAATGGCAATCTGCGAAATGTTCCGTCTTTAATAGTTACTTCCAGCGTTAACTCTGATGGCACAATAACTCTGGGCAATATTCCAGCTACTTCGGTAGGGGCGGCAGTATCAATCGCCCAAACCTCTACCGATCCGATTTCTGCTACCCGTGCCGCTTTGGCCTTGTCTACTTCCGGGCAAACTTCTTATGATTACTTAATTTATAGCGAGCCCTTCCAAGTAACTTATGATGGTAAGGTGCTGGCGACTAAATTGACAGCGCGTCAAGGAATTGAAATTGGTGGTGATAACTTAATCTCCGGCAACATCATTAGCGCTAAATTGGCCGATGTTTTTAACGGCTTTTTAATGAAATTTGCCACTACTTCTGGTCGCACGGTGTTTGCTGTAAATTCCCAAGGTTTATTAGAAACTGATTCTTTGAAAGCCCGTGCTTTGGTAATAGATAACCAAGATGAGCCACGAGCCACTATTGGTTCGGGTATAATTTCAGCCGGCTTTACTTCTGCTATTGTTTCCGCGCCAGAAGCGAAGCCAGGCATGAAAATTTTCTTAACACCAAAATTGCCCATTACCCAATCTTTGGCCGTAACCGATATTCAGGCCGGGAATTTTACTGTGTCATTGGCTTCCAGCATTATTCAAGATTTGCCTTTTGACTGGTGGTTAGTAGATGTTACTAATCCTGCTTTTGCCGCGGCAGTATCAGGCTTAAGCTATGATACCAGCGGTATTGCTTCAGCTTCAGCTTCGGATACTCCAAGCGTTAGCGCTTCAGCCAGTGATTCATCAGCGTCTACTTCTAGTGGCAGTACTGATACTGCCGCCACTTCAACCGGAACTACTGATACTACTTCTCAATCAATAGAATCTACTAACACCATTACCACACCAGAAACACCTACTCCATCGTCCACGCCAGTTGCTATCACTACCAGTCCGAATTTATAAAATGAAATCTAGATTAAAACTACAAAAACTTCAAGATAAATAAGATAGGATAAATAAAGAGTAAATATATCATTGTATTGTCGGTCGTCAATATAATGATATATTTGCAATTTATTACTTAAACATAGTTTAGAGATTAAAAATTTTCTTGAAGTGTTTTTGTTTAGTTATTTGTATAGCCGTGATTGTGCAAATAAATGATCGCAGATTTGCATCCGTAATAACCTTTTGTATGTTGGACAGAATATTATAAGGAGTGATCCAAATACTATCTTGATATTTACGGAAGCCGTTACGGTACAAAAAGTTACGTAAAAAAGCACGCTCACGACGTTTAGCTTCCGGTATATCAAAACAAAGCAGTCTCCATTTTTTATCCCAACTCTTAGCGATCGGCAGTTTAATTTTTTCTGTTAGCAAGCTGGCGGCTAATTGGAAACCCTGTTTGGTTAGTTCGTAATTTGTATTTTTGCCCCAACCTTTTTTGCTAATATAACCTTTTTGTCGTAATCTATAAAGTCGTTGATAATATTCTCGCCTGGCTAAATTCACGATACTGATTTCGCTTTTAAACTTTTTGTAATCTTTGTAAAGTTGTCCTAGGGTCGATACTAGATCTGGCGATTTCTGTAATAAGATAGTGAGAATATTAGAAGAGAGGGAATCTTTATTAATTTGTCTAGGCATAGGATTTATCAATCATAGTTAATTGGAAGTCAATTAAATTATATCATAATTATGACGACCGCAACAATTATGATATAATTATAGTGTTACAAGATAAAAGTTTAAGGCGGGCGTGGTAACAGGATCTGGATTATGAGTAATAAGGTTGATTGGTTATCAAAGAATTAAATGTCCGTAATCCTAGAAACTAGTCCGAATTTATAAAATTGTAATTATTATTAAAGGAGTAAATTTTACTATTTTTTATTTTTTTGTTATTCTTATTATGATTTTAGTGTATAATTTTTTCTATGGGAGTTAATAACAACAATCATAAAAATAATCATTCAGAATTTGAGCAGATGAAATTTTTATTTATTTCTTATGAAACCGAAAGTGGTGATTTGGCCTGGCGTTTAACCAAAGAGGGTCATCAAGTTAAAATTTATACAGAATTTCCAGGCGACGCCGATGTTTATGATGGTGTGTTAGAAAAGGTTCCTAATTGGAAAGATTGGGTTAAATGGAGCGATATTATAATTTTTGATGATGTTGATTTTGGCAAAGAAGCCGATGAACTTAGAAAACAGGGCAAATACGTTATTGGTGGTTCGGTTTATACTGATAAATTAGAAACGGATAGAATTTTTGGGCAAAGAGAATTAGAAAAGTATGGAGTGCCGGTATTACCCGGTTGGTATTTTACTAATTATGATGAGGCTTTAGAGTTTATAAAAAAGAATCCTGACCGCTATGTTTTTAAACCCAGCGGAGGCGTGTTATCAGCTAACAAAGATTTATTATTTATTGGTGAGGAAGAAAACGGACGAGATCTGATAGAAATGTTAGAGCAGAATAAAGATGTGTGGCAAAAGAAATCCTCCAAATTCTTATTACAGAAATTTGTATCTGGGGTGGAAGTAGCAGTTGGCGCTTTTTTTAACGGTCGGGAATTTATTTTACCAATTAATGTCAATTTTGAGCATAAAAGGTTATTTTCTGGAAATATCGGTCCGTTTACTTCTGATATGGGCGAATTAATGTTTTGGAGTAAGCCCAATTTGCTTTTTCAACAGACTTTAGAAAAGATGTTACCACCTTTACGAGAATCCGGTTATGTTGGTTATATTGATATTAATTGTATTGTCAATGGTAAGGGTGTTTATCCTTTAGAGTTTACTTCGCGTTTCGGTTACCCCACTATTCATATCCAACTAGAAGGAATTATCCAGCCCTTGGGTGAATGGTTGTCTAGATTAGCTAAAGGCGAGACTTTTCAGTTAAAAACTAAAAAAGGTTTTCAGATTGGTGTAGAAATATTTGTTCCTACTTATTTTTCCCGGTCAAAAAACAAAGAAGTTGTGGAAATTTATAGAGATTTGCCAATTCTTTTTAAAAAACACGAAATTTCCGAAGGGGTTCATATTCAAGATGTTAAATTTATGGAAGGTGTTTGGAGAATTGCTGGCGAATCTGGTGCGGTATTAGTAGTTACTGGTTCTGGAGTTACCGTAGAAGAGGCCAGACGACAAGTTTATTCACGAATTCAAACTATCATGATCCAGAATATGTTTTATCGTACCGATATAGGCTCTACTTGGAGAATAAATGGAGACAGATTGCGTACTTGGGGATATTTGGAATAATTATCATTACCTAAACTAGGAAATTATGTCGCTAAATCCAGAAAACAGGGAGATGCTAAATACTTGTACGGTAGAACTTTATAATCCCGAAGATAAAAATAATAAATGGGAAAAGATAAAGGATGATATTTTTAGAATTCAAGAACTTAATTTAAGCTCTACGGAACGAGAACAGCAGGAAGCTGGTGAAGAAAATGAATATTTTACCGAAGAAGTTTTAGAAAAAGAGTATTAAAATCCGCAAAATGTAGCCATTTTTCTAAAAGATTTGGATAAAAAAATAATCGGATATAGCCTAGCTGTTCCTGATAATGATTATAAAGAAGAAAGAACTGCTTATATTTATGACACGGAAATAGAGCCAGAGCATCAACATCAGCATTTAGTCGGTTTGATATTTGAGCTGATGGAAGAGGAATTAAGAAAGCGCGGGTATACTGCAATTACTAGGGATGCGATGGTGAGTAATGGTTGGGCAGAAAAAATTGTTAAACATTATGCTGATAGAATTCTTGAACAAGAAGAGAGTTCAGAAGAACAAGTTTCTACTTATGGCGAACAGATTTTCTTTAGAATAAAATTATAAAATAAATAGGTCTAGATATTATGAATTATGATTATATCATCTTAGGCGCTGATGGTATGCAGGGCCAGATTGTGACTAAGTTTTTTTTAAAAAAAGGTTACCGGCTTTTGATTTCTGATCTTTATAGCGTCAATGTCAAATCAGTAATCAAACGTTATCGTAAAATTAAAGGTCAAGCTAAATTTGTGCATTGCGATTTGCGTAATATCCCTGCCATAATTTCTTTACTTAAAAAATATAGCGCACCGATAGTAGTAAATTGTGCTGATATGTATTGGAATATTAACGTCTATCAAGCTTGTTTATCTACTCATAAACATTGTATTGATTTGGGTTCGTGGAAAGAGTTAACCCAGCAGCAATTGAGAATGAACAGAAAGTTTAAAAAAATTAATCGGATTGCTGTTACTGGTTGCGGTTCAGTTCCGGGGATAGGTAATGTGATGTTAAATTATGCCTCGCAAAAATTTGATAGGCTAGATAATGTGGATGTTGGTTTTTCCTGGAATTCTAATATGAAAAAATTTGTAGTGCCATTTTCTATGAAAAGCATCTTGGAAGAATTTACTTATAATCCCATGATAATGAATAATGGCACTTATATTAGCAAAAAACCCTTGCAAATTTCTTTTCGGCGGAACTTTAGATTAATTGGTCAGCAGAGGGTATTTATGGTACAACATCCGGAAATTTTTACTTTTTGGTATTATTTTAAAAAACAAGGTTTAAAAAGAGTGCGATTCTTTGCTGGCTTTCCTGAACACTCTTTGGAAAAAATATATTCTTTAATTGATTTGGGTTTTCATTCAGATAAACCGGTAAAGTTAGAAGGGTATAATGCTAAAATCGCTCCTTTTAATTTGTTAAATCCAGTATTAAAGCGTTTAAAAACTCCGCCGGGTTATACTGAATCAGAAAATTTGTGGGTAAAAATCAAAGGCAAAAAAGATGGCAAACAAAAAACCATTTTAATGGAATGTTTAGTGCCGCCAATTAAAGGTTGGGAAAATTCGGGCTGTAATATTGATACTGGTTTTCCGGCTTGTATCATTGCGGAGATGATAAGGAAAGGACAAATAACTGCATCAGGCAGTTATGCACCAGAAGCCATCGTGCCAGTGCAGTTATTTTTTAAAGAATTGAGAAAGTGTGGCTTTATCGTTTACGAGAATGGTAAAGTTATCAATTAAATATTAAAATATTATTAGATTTGATACACTTAAGACTGAATTTTTTATGCGCAATGTTTTAATGTTGATTCCTGCAGCAATTTGGCTTGTTCTGTCAGCCTTGTTTTTCGCTGCCGGAGAGTTTCTTTCAAAAAAATGGGGTTTAAAGCCCGGTTTGAATATTACTTTATTAGTAATTATAGTTTATGTTTTAAGTACCATTACTTGGTTACCCTCTTTTTTGCACAAAAATCAAATATCTACCATGGGTACTATTTGGTTATTATTAGCAACTGTAGCTACGGTTACTATTGGAGTGTTTATTTATCACGAATCATTAAATTTACAACAGTGGCTTGGCGTTGGGTTGGCGCTGATAGCACTGGGTTTATTAGGTGCTTAATTTATTAATTTTAATTTATGAAAAAAACGGATTATTTAAAGCAACTTATTGAACATATTGATATCACTAAGTTTGATGCTACGCCGATTATTGAAAGTTACAAAAAAATGTCTTTTACTGCTCGGGATTTAGCTCGAGCGGCAGAAATATACAACCGTATGTTAAAAGATAAAAACTGCATTATCTTTTTATCTTTGGCTGGTTCTACGTCAGCTGGCGGCTGTATGAATTTGTATGCCGATTTAATTCGCTACAATATGATAGATGCCGTAGTAGCTACAGGTGCTTCTATAGTGGATATGGATTTTTTTGAAGCTTTAGGTTTTAAACATTATCAAGGCACGCCTCAGGTTGATGATAGGGAATTGCGGCGGCTATATATAGATAGAATTTACGATACTTTTATTGATGAGGAACAATTACAAGTTTGTGACCAGACAATCTATAAAATAGCTGGTTCTTTAAAGACCCGGCCTTATTCTTCGCGCGAATTTATTCAAGCTATGGGAAAATATCTAGTCAAGAACGCCGTAAAAAAAGATTCATTAGTAGAATTAGCTTATCGCCATCAAGTACCGATATTTTGTCCTGCTTTTTCCGATTCGTCTGCTGGTTTTGGTTTGGTGTTGCATCAGCATCATAATCCTCGGCAACACGTTTCCCTTGATTCAGTAAAAGATTTTTATGAGTTGACTAAAATTAAGATGAAGGCTAAAACCTCGGGTCTGTTAATAATTGGTGGAGGCGTGCCTAAGAATTTTATTCAGGATACAGTAGTCTGCGCTGAAGTTTTGGGCAGGGAGGTGCCAATGCATAAATATGCTATTCAAATTACGGTGGCTGATGTCAGAGATGGCGCTTGTTCTAGCTCTACTTTAAAAGAAGCTTCATCTTGGGGCAAAGTAGATACTACTTTTGAACAGATGGTTTATGCCGAAGCTGGATCAGTGCTTCCTTTGTTGGCTAGTTATGCTTATCATCAAGGAGCCTGGCGCCGGCGACCCAAAAGGCATTTAACCAAGATGTTCAAGAAATAAGCGAGAGTTGTCATGCCGAACCTGTCTCGGCATCTAAAAAGATCCTGAAATCCTCCTTCGTTAAAACTACGGAGGATAAGCAAGTTCAGGATGACAGAATAATGGTATAGTATGTTGTCGCAAGTAAAAAAGATTATTCGTTCTCTTGTACCAAAGCAGATTCTGAATTATTATCATAGTTTAGAATCTTATTTGGGCGCTTTAAAATACGGTTGGCCCAGTAAAGAACTGATAATTATTGGCGTAACCGGCACCAAAGGCAAATCAACCGTTAGTCACCTTCTTTGTCATTGTTTAAACAATTTAGGAGAGTCATGCGGTTTAATTTCTACAGCTTTGGTTCGTATTGGTGATAAAGAACGATTAAACGATTTAAAAATGACTATGCCGGGGCGATTTACTTTGCAGAAATTTTTACGGCAAATGGTTAAAGCAGGCAATAAATATGCAGTCGTGGAAACTTCTTCCGAGGGCATAGCGCAAGGTAGGCATCTGGGTATTTGTTATGACGCAGCAATTTTTACCAACCTTACTCCGGAGCATATAGAATCGCATGGTAGTTTTGCCAATTACCGCCAAGCTAAGTTAAAACTTTGGCAGGTTTTGACAACTTGTTCTAAAGTTATTGCAAACAAAAAAATTGATAAAATTAGTGTAGTTAATCTGGATGACCCAGAGGCTAGCTTATTCTTAGCCCAGCCGGCTGATATAAAATTTGGTTTTACTTTAAGTAAAAATAATAATTTAGCCAGTCAACACCAAGTAGTTGGTAATATAACTGATATTAAATCAACTCAAATAAATTTTAAAATCAATCAGACAGAGTTTAACTTACCGATAGGTGGCAAATTTAATATTTATAATTCTTTAGCAGTAGCATCATACTTACTAAGTCAGAGATTTTCCCTTGATGGAATTAGTCAAAGTATGAAAAATTTTTTCGGCACACCAGGTAGATTAGAATTTATTAATCAAGGGCAAGATTTTAAAGTGGTGGTTGATTATGCGCATACTGCCGAATCACTCGCCGCTGTTTACGAAACATTAAAAAAAGATTTACCAGTCGGCGGTAAAATAATCGCGGTGCTTGGTTCTTGTGGCGGCGGCAGAGATCAAGCCAAGCGTCCTGTTTTGGGAAAGTTAGCTGCTGAAATGGCCGACTACGTTATTATCACCAATGAAGATCCTTACGATGAAGACCCACAAGTTATTATGCAAGCAGTGGCCGAAGGGGTGAAGGTAGCTGGCAAAACAGAAAACAAAGATTTATTTATTATTTCCGATCGTCGGCAGGCTATAGCTTACGCCATAAATTTATCGCATAACCAAGATGTAGTAGTGATTACTGGCAAAGGTTGTGAGCAGTGGCTGGTTACTTCTACTGGTAAAATACCTTGGGATGATAGGCAAGTGGCAAGGGAAGAATTAAGTAAAAAAATAAGGTAATTAGAATATCGGTTGGATTGTGGAAAACTCTGAATCATTTTTAAGTTTGCTATATTATTTATTTTGATTATTAAACTAATCTTAGCTAAAATAATAATTAGCTTAGTGTTTTTTTATTTTTAGCTTGACAAAGAAAATAATTATTGTTACACTGCAAACACATTTTTAATTATTCTCGGCCGTTTTTAAGGTAAATCTAAAATAGGCGATTTTTAGAGGCCGCAAACCTTAGGCTTCAATATTATTATAGTGGATGTCTTGGTGCCGCTATTACAACTCATAAACAACAAGTAAACTCTTTCCTTAAATTTACTAGAATCTAAGGAAGGAGCATTTTTTGTGTCTTATTATTTTTTTACGTCTTAGCTTGAATCCAATATTTTATGGAGACAAATAGACAACGACGTTTATTTACTAAAATTAGAGACGCTATTTTATTGCCGGATTTAATTTCCATTCAACGTGATTCGTATGAATGGTTTTTTACCGAAGGTTTAAAGGAATTATTTGAAGAAATTTCCCCCATCAAAGACTTTATTGGCAGGGATTTAGAATTATATTTTTTGGATTATTATTTAGATGAACCAAAATTTGATGAAGTCACCGCCCATGATAAAAACATTACTTATGAAGCGGCCTTAAGAGTTAAGACACGTTTAGTTAATAAGCGCACCGGTGAAATTAAGGAACAGGAAGTATATTTGGGCGATTTCCCGATTATGACCGATCGCGGTACTTTTGTAGTTAATGGTATTGAGAGAGTGGTGGTGTCACAATTAATCCGTTCCGCTGGCGTCTTTTTTACTTATGAGCTGGCTCGTGGTCGTAAATATTATGGCGCTAAAATTATTCCTAACCGTGGCGCTTGGTTAGAATTTGAAACTGATACTAATAACGTGATGTGGGTCAAAATTGATCGTAAGCGTAAAGTAGCAGTAACTTCATTATTACGGTCTTTTGGTTATTCTAGTGATGAAGAAATTAAAAAATTATTTGTAGATATAGATAACGGTCCGGATATTAAATATATTGATGTTACCTTAACCAAAGACAGCGCTCATAATGAAGCTGAGGGCTTGAAAGAAATTTATAAAAGAATTCGTCCGGGTGACTTAGCCACCGTAGATAACGCTCGACAGCTCATTCATAACATGTTTTTTAATTTTACTCGCTATGATTTTGGTCGAGTAGGACGTTATAAATTAAATAAAAGATTTGCCCTAACCGCTCCTATCACTAAAGAAAATAGAGTCTTACGACCAGAAGATTTGGTGGCTATCATCAAAGAGATTATTAGTCTAAATAACAGTCAAGCAGAAGCAGATGATATAGATCATTTAGGCAACAGACGTGTCAGGGCGGTAGGTGAATTGGTTCAAAATAAGTTCCGTGTGGGTTTGGCTAGATTAGAAAGAATAATTAAGGATCGTATGTCCACTTTGGATATTACCACCTTAACACCTAACCAATTAATTAATGCACGTCCGATTATTGGCGCTATTAAAGAGTTTTTTATGTCTTCACAGTTGTCGCAATTTATGGATCAGACCAATCCTTTGTCAGAGCTGGAACACAAACGACGTTTGTCAGCTATGGGCCCAGGTGGATTATCACGCGAGCGAGCCGGTTTTGATGTTCGTGATGTACACCGTACACACTATGGACGCATTTGTCCTATTGCTACACCTGAAGGACCAAATATTGGTTTGGTAGGACACTTAGCTTCTTATGCCCGTGTTAATAGTTACGGTTTTATTGAAACCCCCTTTCGCAAAGTTATCCATGATTTACCCAATGACCCCAAAATACTAACTGGTGAAATTTTACGTCAAGACATTGTCGATGATAAAGGTGCAGTAGTGGTAGCAGCTGAAACCAAAATCACTTCTGATTTAGCTAATAAGATAAGTAAATTACCACTTAATCAAATTGCTATTAAACCTCGGGTAACAGATGAGGTGGTATGGCTTGATTCTTTTGAAGAAGAGCGTCATGTTACTACTGCTGCCACCACCGCCATAGATGAAGTTGGTTACTTTTTAGCTGATCGGGCAGAAGTGCGAGAATGGGGCGAGCCAGTCTATGATTTAGTAACCAAAATTGATTATATGGATATATCACCAAAACAGATTGTATCTGTGACTACTTCACTAATTCCTTTTCTAGAGCACGATGATGCGGTACGGGCCTTAATGGGTACCAATATGCAACGGCAAGCTGTGCCTTGTATTAGACCACAAACCCCTATCGTGGGTACGGGGGTAGAAGGGAAAGCGGCAGCTGATTCTGGGCAAACAGTGTTAGCTAAAGATGATGGGGTGGTCACTGAAGTGCAGGCAGATAAAATAGTGATCAAAACGTCAGCTGATAGTCAAGTTTATAATTTAGGTAAATTTGTTCGTTCTAATGCTTCTACTTGTATGAATCATCGGCCTATAGTAACCAAAGGGCAACAAGTTAAAGCTGGAGCTATTATTGCTGATGGCACAGCCACGGATCAGGGTGAATTAGCTTTAGGTCAGAATGTTTTAGTTGCTTATATGCCTTGGGAGGGCGGTAATTATGAAGATGCGGTTTTAATTTCTGACCGATTAGTACAAGAAGATAGATATACTTCCATTCATATAGAAAATTACACTATTGATGTACGTGATACTAAACTAGGTCCCGAGGTAGTAACTCGCGATATTCCTAATGTGGGTGAAGAGAAATTACGCTATTTAGATAATGAAGGTATTATTATGATTGGCGCAGAGGTTTCTTCCGGTGATATTTTGGTGGGCAAGATTACTCCCAAAGGAGAGACCGAGTTGTCCGCAGAGGAAAAATTATTACGTGCTATTTTTGGTGAAAAAGCCAAGGATGTTCGTGATACTTCTTTATATCTAGAGCATGGCGAGCACGGTAAGGTGGTTGATGTTAAAATTTTCTCGCGTGCTAACGGTGACCGTTTACCATCAGGAGTCTTGAAAAGTATTCAGGTGTCTATAGCTCAACTTAGAAAAATGCAGGTTGGTGATAAAATGGCCGGTCGTCATGGCAACAAAGGAGTAGTGTCTAAAATTGTGCCTTTAGAAGATATGCCATTTCTAGCCAACGGTACCCCAGTAGATATAATTTTAAATCCTTTAGGTGTGGCTTCACGTATGAATTTGGGACAGATTTTAGAAACCCATTTAGGTTTAGCCGCTAAAACTTTAGGTTATTATGTTGCCTCGCCGGCTTTAGATGGTGTATCAGAGCATATTATTAGAGCCGAATTAACCAAGGCTGGTTTTTCACCCGACGGCAAGGTTGCTTTATTTAATGGTCGTACGGGTGAACCTTTTGATAATAAAATTACGGTGGGTTGGTCATACTTAATGAAATTAAATCACATGGTGGAAGATAAAATTCATCAACGATCCATCGGTCCTTATTCCCTTGTCACCCAACAACCACTGGGCGGTAAAGCGCAGTTTGGCGGTCAGCGTTTTGGTGAAATGGAAGTTTGGGCCTTGGAAGCTTATGGCGCAGCCCATACCTTGCAAGAAATTTTGACTATCAAATCCGATGATGTACCTGGTCGTTCTAAAGCTTACGAGTCTATTATTAAAGGTGAACCAATTCGCAAATTAAATGTACCTGAATCATTTAACGTCTTGGTTCGGGAACTAAAGGGTTTAGCTTTGGAGGTAGAAATTTTAAAGGACGACAAAGTGATTACCAAGCCTAAAACCGAAATTTCTAATCCTAATTCAATCACTAAAAATAATTAGTTTATGTTTCCTGAGAAAGAACAATATTTAGCTAGCGATTTTGATTCCATCAGATTAAGATTAGCTTCGCCTAATGATATTTTAGCTTGGTCTTATGGCGAAATAACTAAACCAGAAACTATTAATTATCGTACTCAAAAACCAGAAAAAGATGGTTTATTTGATGAGAGGATTTTTGGTCCTACCAAAGATTGGGAATGTTATTGTGGTAAATATAAACGCATCAGACACAGGGGTATTATTTGTGATAAATGTGGAGTAGAAGTGACGAGATCCGTAGTGAGGCGTGAACGTTTTGGTCATATTAAGTTAGCTGCACCAGTATCACATATTTGGTTTTTACGCGGCGTACCGTCAAAGATTGGTTTGGTATTAGGTTTGTCAGTACAAGAATTGGAAAAGGTTATTTATTTTGCCTCTTTTGTGATAATTTCAGTGGATGGAGAAAAGAAAAAATCTCTCTTGGATCAGGTAACGGATGAATACAAAGTTAAACGCAAAAATATTGAAATGGAGATAGAGAAATTATCAGTCAATAATAAGAAGAGCGATAAAAAAGAGGAAACCAAAGAACGTTTGACTTTGCAACAGGAACGTTTGTCCAAATTAGAAGAAGCTTATGAGATTGCCAAAAAGGAACTAAAGGAACTATACCCCTTGCAGATTTTAAGTGAGAGTCAATATCAAGATCTGTCTTTGAAGTATGGACAGGTTTTCGAAGCTGGTATTGGAGCTGAGGCTATCCACCAATTATTAGAACAAGTTGATCTAGAAAAAGAAATACATGAGTTGAAAAAACAATTAACTACCCCCGAAGCTACCAGAAATAAGAAATTAGTCAGACGCCTCAAATTATTTAATCATTTAAAGAGGGTTAAACTAAGACCGGAATGGATGATTTTGACCACCTTACCAGTTATTCCGCCAGATTTACGACCGATGGTGCAGTTAGATGGCGGCCGTTTTGCTACTTCAGATTTAAATGATCTTTATCGTAGAATTATCAACCGCAATAATCGTTTGAAGAGATTAATAGAATTAAACGCACCAGAGGTAATTTGTCGCAATGAAAAACGTATGCTTCAGGAAGCGGTAGATGCTTTAATTGATAATAGTGCTAGACACGGTAAAACTGTTACTGCTTCAACTGGTCAGCGTCGTATGCTGAAGTCTATCGCTGATATTTTAAAAGGCAAACAAGGTCGTTTCAGACAAAATTTATTGGGCAAGCGGACTGATTATTCAGGACGCAGTGTTATTGTAGTTGGACCGCGGCTGGCTATTGATCAGTGTGGTTTGCCAAAAATCATGGCTTTAGAATTATTTAAGCCTTTTGTTATTTCTAAATTAATTGAACGCGAATATGTGCACAATGTCCGCAGCGCTAATCGTATGATTGAATCTAAAGCCGATATTATTTGGGATATTTTAGAAGAAATAGTTAATAGTTCCCATGTGCTATTAAATCGTGCTCCGACTTTACACCGTTTAGGTATTCAAGCTTTCCAACCAGTAATGATTGAAGGCAAAGCGATACAAATCAGCCCTTTAGTTTGCCCGGCTTTTAATGCTGATTTTGACGGCGATCAGATGGCGGTACACGTACCTATTACCGAAGAAGCTAAGTGGGAGGCTAAGGAAATAATGTTGTCTGCTAAAAACTTATTAAAACCAGCAACAGGGCAACCGATTGTGTCACCTCATCAAGATATGATTTTAGGTTGTTATTATTTAACTAGATTGATTGAGCCGGCGGGTAAAATTAAAATGTTAACCGATGACCAAGAGGCTATTATGGCCTATCAGGAAAAGAAAGTAGGTTTACAGGAAAAGATCATAGTACGACTAGAGGGTAAACGGTTAGAAACCACTGTTGGTCGTATTTTATTTAATTCGATTTTACCTAAGGAGATACGTTTTGTTAATGACACCATGACTAACAAGAATCTTAAAGGTTTAGTGGCTAAATGTTTGGAGATAATGGGAACTGAAGAGACCGCTAGACTGGCAGATAAAATCAAAGATTTATCTTTCCTTTATTTAACTTTTTCTGGTTTGTCTTGGGGTATGGGCGATTTACCAGATTTGCCACAGCGACAAGATTTATATCGAGAGGCCGATGTCCAAATTACTGAAATAGAAGAGCAATATGAGCAGGGTTTGCTTACTCTTGAAGAAAGACATTTAAAGATTGTTACTATTTGGGCGCGTGTTAAAGATGAAGTAACTAAATTATGTCGCACGGCTCTTAACCCACAAAGTCCAGTTTATTCTATGATTGAGTCAGGCGCTCGTGGTTCTTGGGCTCAGCTTACTCAGATGATGGGTATGAAAGGTTTGGTGACTAATCCCGCTGGCGCTACTATAGAATTACCAGTAAAAGGTAATTTTAAAGAAGGTTTTGATGTGTTGGAATATTTTATTTCTACCCATGGTACTAGAAAAGGTTTAAGTGATACCGCTTTGCGTACTTCTAATGCCGGTTACTTGACTCGTCGTTTAATTGATGTAGCGCAAGATGTGGTGATACACGAAGAGGATTGTAATGATAAACAAGGCTTACTGTGGCGGCGTGAAGAATCTAGCGAAGCGGGGGATAGTTTAGGAGAAAGAATTAAAGGCAGGTTTGTGGCAGAAGAGATAGTTGATCCTGAAAATAAAAAAGTAATTGTAGCTAAGGGAGAAATAGTCACCAGTGAACATGCTAAATTAATTGATAGCAAGAATGTGCCGCAAGTTAGAATTCGTTCCATTTTAACTTGTAAAACCAGACGAGGTTTATGTCAAAAATGTTATGGTTGGGATTTAGGATTTAATAGGATAGTTTCCTTAGGTACAGCTGTTGGTATTATTGCTGCTGAATCAATTGGTGAGCCAGGTACCCAGTTAACCATGCGTACTTTCCATACAGGCGGCGTGGCTTCAGTAGAAGATATCACTCAAGGTTTACCACGGGTAGAGGAAATTTTTGAAGCCAGACCAATTAAAAAATCAGCAGTGTTGGCTGAATTTCCAGGGACGGTGGAGGTATTAAGTCGCGGTCGGCAAAAAGTTATTAAGTTATCTTATCGTGATGATAAGCAGGAAATTATTTCTTTGGCTCGTTATCCTGAAAGTAAAATTCTAGTTAAAAAGAACCAGCGGGTTGCTGTAGGTGACTCACTATTTAAAACCACGGATGGTACGGAGATAAAGTCATCTTTAACTGGAGTAGTGAGTTTAACTGATAAGGAAGTAAGGATTAAAGGTGAAACTGACATGGTTAAGGAATTATTGGTACCGGTTGGTTTTGCGGTATGGGTTAAAGATGGCGATCAGGTAGTTCGGGGACAGCAATTAACGGAGGGACCAATAGATTTATTTAGTTTGCATAATTTGCGGGATATTGAAGCAGTACAAAAATATATCTTACGTGAAATTCAATATATTTATTCAGTACAAGGCCAGAAATTGAACGATAAACACGTCGAGACTATTATTCGACAAATATTTTCACGGGTTTATGTAGTTGATGCCGGAGACACCGAGCTGTTGCCTGGAGAAGTGATTACCTTGGCGCAATTTGAAGATGCTAATGAGCAGGTTAGGAAAAATGGTCGACCAGCGGAGGGACAAAGACTTTTATTAGGCGTTACTAAAGCCTCTTTATCTACCGATAGTTTCTTGTCAGCCTCGTCTTTCCAGGAAACCGCTAGGGTTTTAATTGATGCGGCCGTGACCGGGAGATTAGATTATTTACGCGGTCTAAAAGAAAATGTGATTATTGGACGTCTAATTCCGGCTGGTACCGGTCGGGGCGTATTAAGAGATTTATTGGCGCAAGACATGGAAGTGATTAACAAACAACGGGAGGAGATGCGAGTTAAACGAGAAGCTGAACAGCAAGCTCTAGCCGCTCAAGCGCGTCAGATGATGGCCGAACTTGCTGTCCAAGTAGCCGAACCCGGAGAGATTACTAATAGTGTGTTGCCCACCTCAATTGAGGAGTAGATTAATTGATCGTTGGTTATTGTATATTTCCTTCTAAAATTTTAGAAGGTTTTTCTAATTATTAAGATCAATTATTTTTATAAAATATCTGATGTTAAAAAACAAAAATTATGTTATAATTTCATTATGAATCAGCCTAGTACTAGACTTTATGGTTTTAGAGCTTTAATTAAAAAAGTACCGCAGCCAATAAAAATTATAGCCGGGATGATGTTTTGGTTTGAATTTGGTTTTGGTTTTATTGATCCCTGGTGGTCTATATATATAGAAAAAATCACTGATAATTTGTTTATTACCGGCGTTATAATTTCTTTATTCAGTCTGGCCGGTTTAGCGTTGGCTTTGCCTTTGGGACAGGTAATTGATCGTTTTGATCATAAAGTTATTATTAGAATTTCACTAGTGATGTATTTAATAGTCGCTGGTCTATATTTTACAGCTGGCTATTTAAATTCTGTAGTTTTATTAGTGGCAGCAGTTTTGATTAATGGTGTTAGTTCTATAATCATTTATGAAACGAGCCAGGCCTATGTTGATAATCATTATCAAGGAGACAAATCTTTTAATTATTCTTTCTTTATTACTTTAGCTGCTATGGGATATATGGTAGGAACCTTGGCCGTTTTGGCAGTGGTAACTTGGTGGCCTTTGTATTATGGTTTTTTAGTAGTGGCTTTATTTGTTTTACTGACGCTGGTAATTGAAAGACATCTGCCGTCAACCTCTACTCAAACAGCACCAGTTTCTTTAATCTTTAAAGATTTGTTTAGCAGCCAATCCTTCGGTAAAGCCATTAAAGCTCTGCCACATTATAATCTGTTTTTTTATTTACAAATTGTTGCCATCTTTTGTTTGTTGTTTATACAGTTTGGGTTTATGGTTTTTTTACCCTTATTTGGCCTTGAACAACAGTTGAATTTACTACAGATTGGTTTAGTGTCTATTTTTTTTCAGATACCTATATTATTCTCCATGTATTTTGCTACTTTATTAGAGTCAGTACCTAAAAAGTATATTGTTTTCTCGTTTTTTACTTTGGTAAGTATATTAATGTTTATATTTTTTATCATTCATTCACCAGCAATCTTTTTTCTGACTAGTTTTTTATTGTCATCATCATTGGTTATTTTGAATTTGACTATCAGACCGGTAATTTTTTCTCTTTCTCCTGACCACCTGGAGGGTGAGGCGGCTTCTATTACTAAATTTGCAGAAAAGGCCGCTACTATTAGCGCGCCTTTGGTGGTTGGCTGGTTAGCAGCTACTTATCACATAATTTTTTCTTATATGTTATTTGCGGTAATGGCTTTGTTTTTAGGATTAGTTGGTTTTTATTTTTATAATAAATATCACCAGCGAGTGGTAGCTGTAGCTCCGGTTTTTACTAAACATGTCAGTCGTTCTGGTAACTAGAAACCAGCTAAGGTGTTCTGCTACAATAAATAGTGATTACCATGTTCAAATTATTTAGCGATCAATCTAGGAAAATAAAAATTGCCGACGGTGACAACGGAACCAAAGCATCTTTACGTTCGGAGACTAAGCACAGTTTATATTTGCTTATTTTATTGGTAGTTAGTTTATTATTGCTATTATCGTTATTTGGCGCTGCTGGTAGCTGGGGTAATTTCATATATCAAATGTTACGATTACTAGCTGGTTCGGTGGGCAAATTAATGCCTTTCATTTTCTTGGGTTTTACTTACGCTCTCCTACGACCCAACTTTCGATTATCTCCTCATCATTTTTTGGGAGCGGGTTTAATAGTAGTTGGTTTGACTGGTTTGTGGCACTCTGGAATTAATTTAGATTTAGCTTGGCAGTTGGCTGGACAAGGATCAGGTGGTGGTTATTTAGGATATTTATCTTTTACGTCATTCTATAAAGTGATTGGCTGGTGGCCAACTTTAGGTGTCTTACTGGCCTTAATTGTCGCTGGTTGTTTAATTTTATTTGAAACAACTTTAAGGGGTTTATTTTCTCCTTTAGTGTATGTAGGTAAAGGATTTAATTCGTTTTGGCGAGGCAGGCGTCAGACTACATCAATTGGGAAGATTAGTGAAACAGATGATAATGAATTAACAACAGAAAAAAGTGTTTTAGTAGTGAAAAAAATTAAAGATTTGGTACCTGTTCTTAAGATTAAGCGTCCTCAAACTGACGGGTCTCCTATACAGGAGTCATTACCAAATCTCAAGGCTGTTAAACCAGTGGTGGATGTCCCTATTGATTTATTAACTAAGGTATCAAGCGAGCCCAACAGTGGTGACATAGAAGCGCATAAAGAAATCGTTCAGAAAACTTTTGCTAATTTTGGTATTGAAGTGGAAATGGGGGAAGTCTCGATAGGGCCAACAGTTACCCAATATACGTTAAAACCAGCTGAGGGAGTAAAGCTTTCTCACATTACTAGTTTATCTAATGACTTATCATTAGCATTAGCGGCTCATCCTATTCGTATAGAAGCGCCTATTCCTGGTAAGGCTCTGGTAGGTATTGAAGTTCCTAATCAAGCCGTAGCTATAGTTTCTTTGCGTGAAATTTTAACTAGTGAAACCTTTCGTAAAAGACGTTCTAATTTAACTGTGGCTTTAGGCAAAGACGTGTCTGGTCGCGCTTGGATAGCAGATGTAGAAACCATGCCGCATATGTTAATTGCTGGCGCTACCGGTTCTGGCAAATCAGTTTGTATTAATAGTATGTTAGTTTCACTTTTGTATACTAATTCTCCCGAAGATCTAAAATTGATTATAGTTGATCCTAAGCGAGTAGAGATGTCTTCTTATAATAATCTGCCTCATTTATTAACGCCGGTGATTACCGAGATTGATAAAACCATCAGCGCTTTAAAATGGGTAGTATCGGAAATGGATCGGCGTTACCAAGTCTTAGCCCAAGCTGGTAAACGTAATATTCAAGCTTATAATCAAAACGGCGGACAGATGCCATATATTTTGGTAGTAATAGACGAATTAGCAGATTTAATGGCTGTGGCAGCCAACGAAGTAGAGGTCGCTATTATAAGATTAGCGCAAATGGCGCGGGCGGTGGGTATTCATTTAGTAGTAGCTACTCAGCGACCCTCAGTCGATGTGATTACCGGCTTAATCAAAGCTAACATTACTCATCGTTTGGCTTTTTCTGTTGCTTCTAGTGTTGATTCTAGGACTATTTTAGATATTTCAGGGGCAGAAAAATTATTAGGTCGCGGTGATTGTTTGTATTTAGCACCGCAACTTTCTAAACCTAAAAGATTGCAGGGAGTGTTGGTAACAGATGAAGAAATTAATCGTGTCGTAGCTTATTGGAAAGATAAGGCAGAGGCCGTGTTTGATCCCCAAGTGGTAGCTAAAGCCGGTTTAAGCGGTGGGTCTTTGGGCGCTGTTGATGATGATTTGTTTACCGAAGCTAAAATGTTGGTGGTGCGTACTGGTAAAGCGTCGGCTTCTTTTTTACAGCGACGTTTGCGGGTAGGTTATGCTCGGGCGGCGCGTTTAATTGATTTATTAGAACAAGCTGGCGTGGTGGGACCAGGCGAAGGTGCTAAACCACGCGAGGTTTTATTGGGGCCAGAAAGTTTATTATCAGATTCAGACGGTTTGGTTGGCCAATCTGATGAGGAAAACATTGACGATTTATCATCGGCTGATATGCCAGAACAGGATTTAGGCGATGATGAAGAAGAACAACAACAGGAAAAAATATAAATTTTATTTATGATGAAACGTTTTAGCGCCAAAAAGTTGGGCTATATAGGTTCCTTTGGTGAAATTTTACGGCAAGCGCGAAAGCGTCATGGTTGGTCTTTGTCGCAAATTAGTTTTAATTTAAAAATTCCAGAGCGTTATTTGGCGGCTTTAGAACAGGAAGCGCTGTCAGATCTGCCGGCTGGTCTTTACGGTTATAAATTTTTGCGCGAGTATGCTAATTTTTTAGACTTGTCGCCAATTCCTTTATTAGCAGAATATCAAGATCGTTTATCTAGTTTTTCCTCTAATAAAATAAGTTCTAAATTACATCAACGCCGACCGTTTTTTGGTTGGTTTAGCGTTTCTCCGCTTAAACTTTTTTTATCATTGTTATGTTTAATTTTATTAATTTATTTAAGCTGGGAAGCAGTGCGTCTTTTTTTGCCGCCGCCGCTGGTCATACTTAATCCACCTACCAATGTTACTACTCAAAATTTAGATGTCACTATTATAGGCAAGACTTTACCGGGCGTGAAAGTAACATTAAACGGTGAAATGGTGGCAGTAGATAATGAAGGATTCTTTCATCAGATAGTAGCTTTGCAGCCAGGTTTAAATACCATTGAGGTATCAGCTGTTCGTTCTTACAGCCAACCAGTCAAGATTTCAAGACAGGTGCTATTAGTACCTACCCTTCCCCAAAATCCTACACCTTGATAAAATAATTGTAGGATTTATTATTGTCGTTCTCAGTCCGTCTAGACGACAGATAAACGTCAGTGGAAATTTTACCTCACTTATTGTCTCAAACTTTTAAACAGTGTCATCCTGAACTGGTTTCGGGATCTAAAAGAAAACTTTAGATTCCGAAATAAATTCGGAATGACAAAAAACAAAAACCGTCATTCCCGATCCCGTATTAAGTACGGGACAAGCCCTGATCGGGAAACCAGCGACGACACTAAAAAATATTTAACAACTAACCACAAACCGCTTTCTTACTTGCCTAAATAGGAAACTATGAACATGAAAAATCATTACCTCAACTCATCAATTATAACTATTATTGCCGTGTTGTTTGTTTTGCTTATCGCCGCCGGTTGCAGTGTAATTTTACAGAAACAAGCAGATCTGCAAAAACAGAAGCGACATTCGTTAAGTACAGCAGATACTTCAACTTGGAAAACTTATCGCAATGAGCAGTATGGGTTTGAGTTTAAATATCCCGCTAGTTGGCGGCAGAAAGCGTCTGACCGGAATAGTGAATTATTAGGTTTTATTTTATCGTCACCTGATTTTCAAGAAGCTAGTATTGTTTCTAAATCTAAAAATCAGCAACAGTTTAGTATTCCTATTATTAAATCTGGTCAGAGGCTTAAATTTATGCTTGATACTATTCAAACTACTCCACAAGATATTTTACAAACATGGCAACAAACCGGCGCCGTTCCTATTGATATAAGCGGTATTGAAGGAATGTACAAAGAAGACGGATATTATGATTGGAATATGCGAGTAGCATTTACCCCTTCAAGAGAGGAGACTCGAATGTTTAATATTTGGTTTGAGGGATTAAAAAAGGATAGGGATAATAACTATTTAATATTCAGTCAAATCCTCTCCACCTTCAAATTTATTTCTAAATAATTTCTCTAAATGATAATATTATAAATTATGTCTCCAACCAAACCCCAAGATGAAAAATCAGAGCGCCAGCAGGCGGCGCAATTAGCCATTGAACAAATTAAAGAAAAGTTTGGCGCTGGCGCCATTATGAAATTAGGCGAAGCGCATGCTATGCAAGTGGAGGCTGTTCCTACCGGTTGTTTATCTTTGGATATAGCGTTAGGCGTAGGCGGCGTGCCGCGTGGGCGAGTAATAGAGGTTTTTGGCCCCGAGGCCTCTGGTAAAACCACCATTGCTTTGCATGTAGTAGCGTCAGTGCAAAAATTCGGCGGTTTGGCTGCTTTTGTGGACGCCGAACACGCTTTAGATCCGGTATATGCTAAAAAAATTGGCGTTAAAATAGACGACTTGTTAATTTCCCAGCCAGATACTGGCGAGCAGGCTTTGGATATTGTGGAAACCTTAGTGCGCTCCAATGCCGTGGATGTTATTGTGGTAGATTCAGTAGCAGCTTTAACCCCAAAAGCCGAGATTGAAGGCGAAATGGGCGATGCTCATATGGGATTGCAAGCCAGACTGATGAGCCAGGCTCTGCGTAAGTTAACAGCCATAGTATCTAAATCTAAAACTGTTATTATTTTCTTGAATCAAACCAGAATGAAGATAGGAGTTTACTTTGGTAACCCAGAAACTACTACAGGGGGAATGGCTTTAAAGTTTTATTCTTCAGTCAGGATGGATATTAGGCGTTTAGCACAAATAAAACAAGGAGAAAAAATGTTAGGTAATCGTGTGCGGGTTAAAATTGTAAAAAATAAAGTGGCCCCGCCTTTTCAGGTGGCCGAGTTTGATATTATGTATAATGAAGGAATTTCTTTGGCTGGCGATTTGATTGATATGGGTTTACAATATGATGTTTTAAAAAAGAGCGGTAATACTTTGTCTTTTGGTGAAACCAAATTAGGCGTGGGGCGCGAGCAAGCACGGGAATTTTTACACCAGGAGACAAAAGTAGCAGAGGAGATTAAAAAAGCAGTTTGGGAGAAAGTAAAGCAGTCTAGATCCGAAGAAAAATAGCCAATTCACTTATCATTGTTGGAATTAAACCGATTAATGTTTGTGTTCAGATTGCACAATTCCGCGCTGATCCATCAGGATCTAGTGCTGGAGTTAAAGAACAGCGGGCAGTAGAGAAGCAATCATCAAATAAATAAAAAATGGGAAGTATTATTTTTACTTCCCGAAAAATTTTGAATTTAATATTTACCGATCAGGGTTTTCAAGGGTGTCGTCTTGATTGATTTGTCGGTTTTTAATTTTACCAGTTCCGCCACAGTTGGAGCAGGTTATTTTGTCTAGTCCGTGGTGATTAGGTACTTTACCTTCGCCGTTGCATATTCGGCAGGTAGTTGAAAAAGGGCTTTCAAAACTATTAGATCCTCGTTTCATTTTTCCTCCAATTTTGAATTAGTGTTGTTTTTTGATTGTTAAACGGAAATTTACTTTTTAGTAATTTTAAATTATTTATTTATTAAACCATCTTAATATCAGGCAAGGTGTTTGTCAAATATAAAAAATAGCCCCTTAGTTTGGGGGGCTATTTTGTCATCATAATTTAAGCTCGTTCCACATATTGTCCGGTGTCGGTATTGATAATCACTTCTTCACCTTCTTTAATAAATAAGGGAGCGTTTACTTGTAAACCAGTCTCCAGGGTAATTTGCTTGGTGACATTACCAGCTGTATCACCCTTTATCCCAGGCGGCGCTACGGTTACTTTTAAAGTTACTTTTTTAGGCAAATCTACACCTACCGGCTCTTCATTAAAGTTAAGGATGTTTACTTCTAATCCTTCTTTTAAAAATTTAATACGATCTCCTAATTTAGCTAAAGGAAAATCAAACTGCTCAAAAGTTTCCTGATTCATAAAATGGCACTGTTGGACATCAGTATATAAAAAACTGGCTTTAGTTTTGGACATGTCCGCTTCCTCAACTTTATCTCCTGGCTTGAAAGATTGTTCTAAAACTCTGCCAGTAAGCAAGTGTCTTAGTTTAGTGCGCATGACAGGTTTGCGTTGCGCTGTGCGCATAAAAGACGCTTCTAAAACCTGATAAGGTTCATTATCAACCAGAATATTAATACCTACTTTAATAGAATTTAAAGATGGCAAAACTGACATACTTTATCTATGAACAAAAGGAATCAAAGCCATAATACGAGAGCGTTTGACAGCCAAAGCTAATTTTCTTTGGTGTTTAAGGCATAGGCCGGTGCGTCTCCGGGGTAATATTTTGGCGTAACTTGAAAGAAATTTTTGTAAGATCCGAATTTCTTTATAATCAATACTAGTTAGACCATTTAAACAAAAATAGCATTCTTTAATTTTTGGTTGGACATTCGGTTTTTTATAATTCATAAGTTTAAATTAACTAAAGTTTAAAAAGGAATTTCTTCTACATTGATAGCTTCTTCGCCAGTTGGTTCAGCTGGAATAGCTGGCTCTTCGGTAGCAACGTCATTTAGATTATTAGTACCAGCCTTATCTAACATAATCATATTTTCAGCAATAATTTCAGTACGCCAGTGTTTTTGTCCTTGCTGATCTTGCCAGGAACGAGTTTGCAAACGTCCTTCAATGTATACCTTAGAACCTTTTTTTAAATATTGAGCACAGATTTCGCCTAATTTTCTCCAAGCTACAACATTGTGAAATTCAGCTTTGTCCTGTCGTTGGCCGGATTTGTCTGTCCAGCGTAAATTGGTAGCTACGCCAAAAGAGGTAACAGTAGTACCATCGGGCGTGGAGCGACTTTCCGGGTCGCGGGTGATGTTGCCGATGATCATAGCTTTATTAAGATTCATCATAAAATGTTTTCCTTGTTTCCCGCTGGTGCGGCGGGTAATTTAAAAATTATTTAACAATTTCGTTTTCTAAGATTTCTTCTAATTTTTTATCTAATTCGTCTAAACGGGTTGATTCCGCAACGGCTGTTTCTTTCACTACCGGCGTAAGTGTAGTTTTTTCTTCCTGTTCTGTTTGAGCCAGGTGTCTTAATTTTTCTTGCAGCGCTTTTTCTTTGACTAATTGTTTGGCAGATTTAATTTGTTTACTGATGACTTGCCAACGTAGAATATCAGTTGATAATCGGAGATCTCTTTCCAAATCTTTTAGTTTAGTTGGCTCTAAATTGAATTCTAGCAGAATATAATAGCCGTAGCGCACTTGTTTAATAGGGTAAGCTAGTTTTCTTTTGCCCATTTCCTCCCGCATGGTAACTTCGGCTCCCAGCGCTGTAAGCATCTTGTCTACTTTATTTTTTATAATTTCAACCCGGTCTTCGCCCATGACCAAGGGAATAATATATAAGAGTTCGTAATGGTTCATCATAAATAATGTAAAATTAAAAATTATTTAATTATTTTATTTGTCATCCTGAACTTGTTTCAGGATTTTTATTAGATGCTGAAACTCTCCTTCACTAAAATTTCGGTGGACAGGTAAATTCAGCATGACTGGCTTTCCAGCCCAGTTTCTAATTCATTTTGGTCGGACTACTCTCTAATTTAAGCATTAGTAAAACAGCGACTTATTTCTTTGGCTTCCACTCAAAATTTTTGGTGGAAATCTCGTTACCTGTGTATTCACAAGACGGATATGGAGCGCTAAATCAAGCGCTTTTAGTAAAGTATTAGTATTTTAGCAAATCCTTAACAAACTTGTCAAGATGGAGTATATTTACTTGTTACTGTAAAAACAGTAAAGATCTTTAAAAACAAAC
>CAZMMW010000006.1:0-23920 GCA_964567515.1 uncultured Gammaproteobacteria bacterium
TCTGACTCCTCAAGAGAAATACCTACAGACTGTTACCATTGACTGTTAACTGTACGCTTCTTGACAAAATAACCCTTTAGGTGTATCCTACATAGTTGATTAGGGATTCTAGGGATTATCAAAAGGTGTATGGAGGAATATTGGGAATGCATAGAGGAGTCCGTACGATTAAAATCAATATAGACTTAAATTGTACTCTTCACTAGCTTGGATACCACTTTAATTAGGTCACTTCAAGCCTTTCTCAATCCTCCAGTCATCTTTTGATAATTTTGGGATAAGGACAGAGCCTCGGCTGGCTACCAAACAAGCGGGTTCTCTAATACTTTTTGCTTCTTAATTTTCCTGAAACATCAGGAAACTCGTCAAAATTTTGACGAACAACTCTCTTCTCAAGTTCTATCAAAAATAGAATTAAGAAAGAAGTAATTGATATTAAGAGCGCTACCGCTGGTTGGTAGCCAGCTGGGGTTTTGTTTTATATTCATTATTAACTTTAGCAATTTATTTTTTCTCACAAAAACGCTATAATTGTTTTGTTATGGATAACTCAACTGTACCATCGGTACCTAAATTTAGTGTTAGCACCAATGCTTTAATTATTGGTTTTTTCTCGATTGTTTCACGATTGTTAGGTTTATTGCGTGACCGTTTATTGGCGTCACATTTTGGCGCAGGAGATGTTCTAGATGCCTACTATACCGCTTTTAAGCTACCAGATTTTATTTTTAATATCTTCATTTTGGGGGCATTATCTTCGGCTTTTATTCCAGTATTTATTGAAGTAAAAAAACAACAAGGAGAAAATAAAGCCTGGGCTGTAACTAATACTATTTTGAATTTTCTATTATTAATTATGCTGGTCTTGTGTATAGTCGGTATTATCTTAGCTCCTTATTTTATACCAGCCTTGGCTCCAGGATTTAGTGTAGAAAAACAAGACTTAGCCATTAGTTTAACTCGTTTAATGATGCTGGCGATAATTTTTTTGGCAGCCAGTAATTTATTTGGCGCTGCGGTCAATTCCTATAAAAAATTTGTAGCTTATAGCTTGGCGCCGGTTCTATATAACATAGGCATCATTGTAGGATTATTTACCTTGGTGCCTTTATACGGACCAGCTGGTTTGGCTGGTGGTGTTTTACTGGGAGCTGTTTTGCATGCTAGTTGCCAAGTTCCCACGCTTTTAAAATTAGGTTGGCGTTGGTATTTAAAATTTGATATTTTTGATAATTACTTTAAAAAAATTATTCGTTTAATGATTCCGCGTACTTTAGGTCTGGCGGTTTACTCTATCAACCAACTGGTTATTACTTATTTTGCTTCATTTTTAGCTGGCGGCAGCCTAGCGGCTTTTGTCTTGGCTACTAATCTGCAAAGTTTTCCGATTAATGTTTTTGGCGTTTCTTTGGCTATAGCAGTCTTTCCTATTTTAAACGAGGCTTTTAGCAATAATAACCAAGGCCAATTAATAGAACATTTAACCATTTCGCTTAAACGGGTATTATTTTTTACTATTCCTCTGGGGGTATTATTTTTGATTTTAAGAGCACAAATAGTCAGGGTAGTTTTGGGCAGCGGATATTTTGATTGGTCGGATACTATTAATACTGCTACGGTTTTTGGTTGGTTATCTTTATCACTAGTAGCAGAAAGCTTATTACCTATTATTGCCCGTGCATTTTATGCTCAACATGATACCAAAACGCCGGTCATGGTCAGTGTGTTATGTCTTTTTATTAATTTAAGTTTAGCCGCTAGTTTAATCAAATTTTGGGGACTTTCCGGTTTAGCTATAGCCTATGTCACCTCTACTATTATTAATTTCTTGATTTTGCTTTATCTGTTAAGTAAACGTCTGGGTGACATACAGGCAAAAAGTATCATTCCAGCTGGTGTTAAAATGACGCAAGCTAGTTTATTAGCCGGTCTAGTCTGCTACGGCTGTTTACATTTATTAGCTCCTTTGGTAGATATGCATTCCTTTGCCGGTATTTTTATTCAAGGTGTCACAGCTGGTTTGGCGGGAATAGTCACCTATCTTTTTGTATCTTACCGCTTAAGAATAGAGGAGGTTTATTTTGTTAAAAAATATCTTAATTTGTTAGTAACCAGATTTAGACCAAACTCATAAATATGAATTCCTCACTAATTCGTAATTTTTGCATTATAGCGCACATTGATCACGGTAAATCAACTTTAGCCGACAGATTTTTAGAATTGACTGAAACTATAACTAAACGAGAAATGAAAGAACAAATCCTAGACCAAATGGATTTGGAAAGAGAACGGGGAATTACTATTAAACTAGCACCCGTCCTAATGAAATGGCAGAATTATTATTTAAATTTAATCGATACTCCCGGTCATGTAGATTTTAATTATGAAGTTTCCCGATCCTTAGCTTGTGTAGAAGGAGCTATGTTGTTAGTTGATGCCAGTCAGGGTATTCAAGCCCAAACTTTAGCTAATTTACATCTAGCCCAAAACATTGGCTTAAAAATTATCCCGGTAATTAATAAAATAGATTTGCCTAATGCGCAGATAGAGCAAACTAAAGAGGAGCTAGCTAATTTATTAAGTATTAACAAAGAAACAATCTATCAGATATCTGCTAAAACCGGCAAAGGCGTTAGAGAATTGCTGGATCAAATTATTAGACTAGTACCATCGCCGAAAATTATCAATGACAAATTTAAAGCTTTAATTTTTGATTCTCGATACGATGAGTGGCGAGGTGTGGTAGCCTCAGTGAGAATCATATCTGGTAGTATTAAAACCGGTGATAAATATTGGCTGGTTGGCACTAGAACCAACGGTGAAATATTAGAAGTCGGTATTTATACGCCGAAAAGCCAACCGGTAGCAGAGTTAACCTCCGGACAAATCGGTTATTTGGTTACAGGTATTAAAAAAATTGAACGAGTACGAGTAGGTGACACTATAGTTTCCGAAGCGGGATTGTCGCCTTTGGCAAGTTACCATGAACCTAAACCTATGGTATTTGCTGGATTTTATCCACAAGGAGGAGGGGAAAGTAAAAACCTAAGGGACAGCTTGATTAAATTAAAACTTAACGATGCTAGTTTGGTTTTTGAACCGGAGAGTTCTGCGGCTTTGGGTTTTGGTTTTAGGGTTGGCTTCTTAGGGCTGTTACACTTAGAAATTACCAAAGAAAGACTAAAACGAGAATTTAATATTCAACCAGTCATTAGCTCTCCCTCCGTAGCTTATCAAATAGAATCAACTGATGGACAAAGAATAATAATTAAAGGCGCTGCTGAATTACCGCCTGAATATAAGATTAAACAGGCCCTGGAGCCATACGTAACCATGGAAATTATTTGTCCTCAGGTTTATTTAGGCAATGTCATGTCGTTGGCTTCTGAATATCGCGGGCTTTGGCAAAATACCAGCTATCTATCAGCTGGCATCAATAAAAAATCTGATCGCGCTATTTTAACTTACCAAGCCCCTTTATCTACCTTATTGCTTGATTTTTACGATCAATTAAAAAGCGTCAGCCAAGGTTATGCCTCATTAAACTATGAATTTCTAGAATATCGTCCTTGTCGTATTAAAAAACTGGACATTATCATTGCTGATGAAAAAGTAGAGTCACTAGCTACGTTGGTTTATGAGGACGAGGCTTATTGGCGGGGTCGAGCTATAGTTACCAGACTAAAAGAAATTATTCCCCAGCAAATGTTTGAAGTAAAAATCCAAGCAGCATTAGGTGGTAAAATAATAGCGGCCGAAAGACTATCAGCCATGCGAAAAGATGTTTTAAAAAGGGCTTCTTCCGGCGGCGACGTTACCCGCAAAATGAAATTACTGCAAAAGCAAAAGAAAGGGAAAAAACGAATGAAAGAACAGGGACGAGTAGTTATTCCCCAAGAAGCATATTTAAGTTTATTAACCAAACAATCTAAAACTGAATAGCCGGAGCAATCGTTAAAATTACCATAGTTAAAACCACTATAATCGATAAAATTAGCCAAAGTGTCCGCACAATTTTAGAACGCATATTATAAGAATATCTGATTTTATTAAAAAAAGAAAGTAATAAACCCATAAAAAAGGACTAGTGAGGATAATGTGTGTTATACTATAAACTATGGAAAAACAACGCTGGTGGAGCTTATTAACCTCCAATTTATTCCTACTGATCTCTTTGGTAGCATTGATTATCATAATTACTGCTTTAGTAAAAGGTTTAATACGCCGTCAGGAATTAGATCAAGAAATAGCTAAAATTAAAAATGATATTGCCGTCTATCAAACCAAACAAGAGGAGCTAACTAATCTGATTACTTATTTGCAAAGCGCCGAATTTAAAGAAAAAGAGGCCCGATTAAAATTTAATTTAAAAAAACCGGATGAAAAAGTAGTGGTTTTGCCGGGACAGGAAATTTCTGAAACAATCTTAAGCGAAACAACCAGTGCCCTTAATATACCTAATTGGCAAAAATGGTGGAATTATTTTTTTAACAAATAACAACATCAAATATGCAACTAAAAACAACCCATGAACGTAAAAAAATTCTTCAAGAATTAAATCAATATGCTGAAGAACCAAAAAATCCTGAAGATATAGAACGCTTTATTAAAGCTGAACCAACTAGAAAAGATACAACAATGAAATACGCCGAAACTAATCTGACTACGGGTATGAATTCGATTCAACAAAATACACCAGATCAACTATCTACTAAACAACCCGTTCGATCATCTTCTACTTCTTTTAAGTATCTAACGTATATCCTAGTAGGGTTAGTTTTGTTGGTAATCATTTACAGTGTACTGTTTTTAATATTTCGTATAGACCGACGATCTGAAGATATAGCTCGATTGAATATTTTGCCTATTGGTATGGTTGATGGGGAAATGATTTGGTTTGGAGAATTTAATCAGGACCGCCAAGCTTTAATGTCTTTTTATAAAAAAAATTATGACAGCGGTTATATCAGCCAAATTCCGCCACTGGCAGAAATAGAAAAAGCGGTCTGGCAACGTTTAAGTAAAGAAATTATTATCAGGTATTTTGCCCAGCGCAATGACCTGAGTGTTTCCTCAGCGGAAGTAGAAAACGAAATGGCTATTATTGTTCAAGAATTTACTAATTCAGACACTCTGCAACAATTTATTAAAGAAAACTACAATTGGACACCAGATCAGTTTAAACAGAAAATTATAGTACCCTATCTACTGCGCAATAAAGTAACCGCTTGGTTTGAACAAAACGAATCAGTAAAAACAACCGCTGCCAAATCAGCTGAGCAAATTTGGCAAGATATTACTGATAATAAAATCGCTTTTGCTCAAGCTAATGATCAATATTCAGATGATGCTGTCGCTAAAACCAATGGCGGCAGTTTGGGTGAATTCTCCTGGGGAACGATGGTACCAGAGTTTGAGCAAACACTAAAACTATTAAAAATAGGGGAGATTAGCAAACCAATACAAACGCAATTTGGCTGGCATATTATTCGCCGTGACGATTTATCAACCAGTACAACTGACAAAACTAAAGTAGCAGCCAGCCATATTCTAATTAGCTATTTCAATTTTGATAAGTGGTTAAACTCGGAGATACAGAAAAATAAAATCACCCTGTGGTTGCGTATGCCCTAGTTGTGGAGCCGAAGGTGGGAATCGAACCCACGACCTACGCGTTACGAATGCGTTGCTCTGCCAACTGAGCTACTTCGGCACTGGAGCGGGATACGGGAATTGAACCCGCTTCTCATCCTTGGGAAGGACGTATACTACCATTGTACTAATCCCGCTAAAAATTATCTAATCTAACAGAGATTATAATCAATTAATACAAAACAATCAATATTAATGCCTTTAATTGATTTTAGAAATGTCAGTAAAATTTATTTAGGCAACGCCGAGGTTGTTAAAGGTGTTAATTTATCAATTGACGACGGCGAGTTTGTTTCCATTGTTGGCCAATCAGGAGCTGGCAAGACTACCCTGATTCGCATGCTTATTGCTGAGGAAAAAGTAACTGGGGGGCGTATTGTGGTTGGCGATTGGGATATCACTTATATTAAAAATCGGGAAATTCCTATTTTACGTAAACAGATCGGCGTGGTTTTTCAGGATTTTAAATTATTACAACGTAAAACAGTTGGTGAAAATGTATCTTTTGCTTTAGAAGTATCGGCTGCGGAATCTATTAAAATAAAAAACCTAGTGCCACAATTGTTGCATATTGTGGGCTTAGAAGAAAAAGCCAACCGTTGGCCTAATGAATTATCAGGTGGAGAACAGCAACGGGTGGCTATTGCCAGGGCTTTAGCGCATCGCCCCAAAATCTTAGTGGCAGATGAACCTACTGGCAATCTTGATTCTATCAACACCAAGGAAATTATCACTTTGCTGCAAAAAATTAACGAGTTTGGCACTACCGTGATTTTAGTTACACATAATAAGGAGGTTGTTAATATGCTTAAAAAAAGAGTAGTTACCATGGATCGTGGTGAAATAGTTTCTGACCAAAAACGCGGCCGTTATCTTATTTAATTTATGTTTTTATTATCTTTTTATCGTATTATCAAATTCGGCTTACAGAATTTTGTCCGCAATTTTTGGTTATCAATAGTAACCGTAACCATTATCATTTTAAGCCTACTGTCAATTAGTGTTCTGGGTTTGGTAACTATTGTTTCGCAAAAAGCTCTAGATAATCTGGAGCAAAAAATTGATGTTGGTGTTTATTTGAAACCTAATTTAACTGAACATCAAATTTTAGACTTAAAAGCTGAATTAGAATCTTTGCCGAGAGTAAAAAATATAACTTATATTGCTGCTGATGAGGCTTTACAGCGTTTTAAGGAAAAATATGTCAATAACGAACAAATCGGGGAGGCTTTAATTTTACTGGGTATTAATCCCCTAGGCGCCAGCTTAAGGATTAAGGCTTACCGCGATCAAGATTATCAGACCTTACTTACTGCTTTGGAAGATAAACATTACCAAGAGTTTATACAAGAAGCGCGTTTTGAAGATTATCGACAAGTTATTATTGGTATTAATGAATTGACCAATAAGATTGAAAAAGGCGGTATTGCGGCTAGCTTAATTTTTCTGGTCATTGCTTTATTGGTAGTTTTTAACACTATTCGTATTAATATCTACACCCAACGGGAAGAAATTGAGATAAAACGTTTAGTGGGCGCTACCAACACCTTTATCCGTGCTCCTTTTGTAATAGAAAGCATTATCTACGCTTTGATAGCTACCTTATTAACTGCTCTAATTTTCTTTGTTTCGCTGCGCTGGATAGATCCTTATGTCAACACTCTGTTTAATGGCTCTAACTTTAGTTTGGTAAATTATTTTCAAACTAACGGTCTGTTATTTTTTGGCAGTCAATTTTTAAGTGCTAGTCTGCTAAATATTATTGCCTCATATATTGCCATGCGCAGATATCTGAAAATTTAATAAATCTTGACTGAAATCAAAAATTAAATTATTCTTAGCAAGTTATTTAATGGGGGATCGTCTAATGGTAGGACACCACCCTTTGGAGGTGGTTATCCTGGTTCGAGTCCAGGTCCCCCAGCCAATTAGGACAACTCAAAGGATGCGCCTCGCGGCTTCACTGCTTAGTTATTATTAAATACTAAAATCTCACCCGTTAGTTTATTATTTCTTATCTACAGAATTACCGCGAGTATCTAAATCGGTCATCGCTTATATCTCATCTTACCCTCATTCGCTCCAATAAAAGAATGAGAATAATTTAAATTAATCTAGTTATATAAAAACTCCTCTGGAATTTTGCCAGGGGAATAAATTTTGATTAGTTTCTATAAATTTTTTTATACTTTATTACTGCTTTAATAAATATCCAGGTGGATAATACCACAAAGTAACTAAAAATTCCTAAGCACGCCATTGTGCTATTGCTAGCTACTGCCAGCCAAAAAATTTGAGGACTGTGTAAAAAACCATATAAGATATTGCTTAACCAAACTAGTATGCCAGATACTAAAGCAGAAATTACTAATTCTCTAATTTTCATTATACTCCTTATTATTTATTTTTATTTGTTTTCCTATATTAGCAAGAAAGATATTATTAGTCAACGTAGTAGTTATTAAACCCTCAGAACAACAAAAAAGGGGTTTTTTATTTTAACTAAATAAAATAGCTTAAAATATTGACTTCTGATAAAATAAAAGAGTGAAAAAAATCTTTTACCTTACGGCCTTTACTTTGTTAGGTTTTCTCCTACAACTATTAACTCATGCTTTGATTGAGATTTGGTATATTAATTTATTACTCCAGGATTTTTCGCATTATAGCCTCGGCTGGACTTGGGATACTTGGTACACAATTCATATCATAGGTACATGGATATTGATAATTTTTGGATTAATGCTAGGCTATTTACAGGGCAAATATTGGTGGCGAAAAATTTATGCAAATAATAACCAAAAGAATTAGTAAAAAAACAATCTACCGATTATGGGAGATGTTGCCTGGTATTCTCACCTGGTTAACTCTAATTGGTTGTATAGTAATTTCTATAATTAAACCACTATGGGCAATTTATTTTATTATTATTTTTGACTTATACTGGTTATGGCGAGTAATATATTTGGCTATTTATATTTTAGTTTCCTGGCGTAAATATCGCAGTGCTTTACAAATAAACTGGCTGGTAGAAGCTCAAAAATTGTCTCGTTTCCACGACATATATCATATTATTTTTCTACCCACCTATAAAGAACCTATTGAAGTAATACGGGCATCTTTAAAATCATTATCCCAAAGCAGCTATCCGCTGAATAGAATGATAGTAGTATTGGGCGGTGAGACACGAGATCAAGAAAAATTCCTGGCCAATGCTCAAGCGCTGAAAGAAGAATTTCGCTCTATATTTTATCAATTTTTAGTAACTCTACATCCTGATGACATAGTAGGGGAATTAGCCGGCAAAGGTTCTAATATTCACTGGATGGGGCTTAAAGCCAAAGAATTAATAGATAACCTAAAAATTCCTTATGGCGATATTATAGTATCTACTTTTGATGTTGATACCTGCGTGCATCATCATTATTTTTCTTATCTGACCCACAAATATCTAAATCACCCAGATGCGGAACATTCCAGTTTTCAACCGGTGGCTATTTATAATAATAATATTTGGGAATCCTATTCATTAAACAGAATTATTGCTTATGCTACCACTTTTTGGTTACTATCTGATATGGCACGTGCCGACAGATTATATACTTTTTCTTCCCATTCTATGTCCTGGCGAGCTTTAACTGATATTGGTTTTTGGCAGAATGATGTAGTATCGGAAGACTCGCGTATTTTCTGGCAATGTTTTACGCATTATCACGGAAATTATTCTGTGACTCCGCTTTATTTGCCGGTATCCATGGACACTGTTTATACTGGTAAACTTTGGACCACTATTGTTAATCAGTATAAACAACAGCGACGCTGGGCTTACGGGGCGGAAAACGTGCCTTACGCCGCCATGCACTTCTGCTATGACAAATTAATACCTGTGGGTAAAAAATTGCGGCATTTTTTAAATTTACTAGAAGGTTATTATTCCTGGGCCACCGCGCCAATTATTATTTTTTTACTGGGCCGGTTGCCACTGTATTTTTTAAACGAACAACAAGGACAAAGCTTAATTGCCCACAATGCGCCAATTATTCTCAACTGGCTAATGTCTTTGGCTATGATTGGTTTGATCTTAAGCGCTATTTTATCAGTAATTTTATTACCACCGCGCCCTCGAGAACATTCCCTAGCCAAATATGTAGTGATGATCTTACAATGGTTTCTTTTCCCGATAGCCATGTTATTCTTCAGTGCCTTGCCAGCCATTGATGCCCAAACCCGGCTACTGTTAGGAAAATATATGGGCTTTTGGGTAACGGCTAAACAACGAGTAAATTGAATTCTGTTATTGGCTTTTAAAACCCTTAAAGTAAATTGCCGACGGTAAAAACAAGCAAATAAACTAATCAACATCAATCTGTATCGTCGGTTTCGCACAAGGTATAACGATTATGGTTATACCTTGTTTTTTATAATTCTGGTTTAATTTGCGCGAATTAGACTAGAGAATTTAAAAGGTAATAATATTTTGAATCAGACCAATTTTTTTAAGTATAGCCTCGTTCTCTTTTTGATCAGCTAATCTAGGAGTGCTGTAATTTTCAATAATCACGGGCAAGAGTTCTATTTGCTTAATTTTAACCATTTGATCTTTCTTCTCAACTTTTATTTTAAGCATTAAACCTTCACGTGTTTGCTGGCTCCACATTTGGTCAAAAATAAAATTGCCTAGACTATAAAAAATATATTTTCCCTGATATTGCTCTACGGTTTGAATCCAATGAGGATGATGGCCTATTACTAAATCCGCGCCGTAATCAATGGCAGTATGAGCAAATTTAATTTGGCTGGAATTTGGTTTACTAGTATATTCTGTGCCAGCGTGCATATTTACTACCACGAAATCAACTTGGGATTTTAAATTACTAAGAGCTGTTTTTAATTTATCTTCATCTTCAATACGCGCCACATAACTATTTATACTTTTGCCATTGTCATTTACAGAAGCATAAGACGCCCCCAAAAAACCAATTTTAACACCTCTAACTTCTATAATAGCAGGTTGCCAAGCTTGGTCTAAATTTTGACCAGCACCAAAAGTTTGTAATCCTTGGTTTGACAAATGATTAATCGTATTTATTAGACCTACCAAGCCCTGATCTAAGGTATGATTATTAGCTATATTTAACACTTTAAAATTATAGTCTACTAACCCCTGACTATTTTCTAGGGGTGCATTAAAAACTAAACTGCCAGTCTGACCAAAATAACTCTCACCAGAAAAAGGCGATTCTAAATTGGCCGTATTAAAATCAGTAGACTTTAGTACGGCATCTAGCTGCTTAAAAGGGAATAGGGGATCGTGATATTTTTTAATTTGCGCGGCTACATTGCGCGATAAAGAAACATCGCCGACAGCAATAAAACTAACCTCCGTTGTTATAGGCAACGCTTTATCTATTTGGTGATTAGTAAATATTACTGATGGTAATGTCACGCTGACTGTCTGATAAGGCCACCAAAATAATAGTAATAAGAATGGAGTTAGTAAATAAATTATGAGTAAAATGACCAGCAACCAAAAATAACGCCACATAACTATTCTAATTTACTGCTGATAAAATTTATATGACCGCGAATAAAATCCTGGGATGACAATACCTTACCGCCTGCTAATTGTAATTCTTGAATTTCTAAAGCTAGATCTTTGGTATCAATGAATAATTTTCCATCTTGGTAACTAATTTTTCCAGGCATAACAACAAGTCGCTCGCTAAGTAAAATCTTTAATAATTTAAGACGTTGACCCTGCCAAAAAGTATAAACACCAGGCCACTTAACAAAGGCTCGCCATTGATTGTAGATCTGGCAGGCTGTTTGCTGCCAATTGATATGACCATCTTCGCGTTTAATCATTTTACAAAAAGTAGCTTGGCCATGATCTTGAGGGGATAAATGAATCTTCTGACTAACATACCGGGGTAATGTTTTAATTAACAATTCAGTCCCTATTTTAGCTAATTTAATTTCTAGATCAGTCACGTTCTCGTCCATGGTGATATTGATTTTAACTTGAGCAATAATAGGACCATGATCAACCTCGCTATCAAGCTGAATAAGTGTCACTCCACTGATGCTTTCCCCGACTAATAACACCGCTTGAAGAGGGGACGGCCCACGCCATTTAGGCAACAAAGAAGGATGGATATTAATAATCCCTTGTGAAAACAAAGAAATAACCGAGGTTGGAATAATTTTACCAAAAGAAGCCAAAATAGCTAAAGCGCAACCGCTTTGTTTTATTTTTTCTATAGTTATTTGATCTTTAAAATTAGCCACCTCCAAATACGATAAACTGCGTGTTTGACAAAACTTTACAAGAGAGCTAGTTTGTAAAATTTGTTTGCGGCCAGATGGTTTATTTTGCGGTAATACTACTAAACAGGGATAGTAACCGTGACTAATCAATTGTGCCAAGACAACTTGGGAAAAAATACTAGAGCCGAAAAAAACATAATCAAAATTTGTCATATTGTTTTAATAGCTCTTGACCTTGGCTAATGCTTAATACTTTATCAGTAAATAAAACCCCATTTAAGTGATCTACTTCGTGCTGATAAACACGAGCCAATAAACCAGTCATTCGTTCTGTGATTATCTGACCGTTAATATCTTGATAACTAGCCAAAATAGATTGGGGACGTTTGACTACGCCGAAAACTCCGGGAACAGATAAACAACCTTCTTCTATTTTATTTTTTCGCCAAGAGAAACGTAAAATTCTTGGATTAAAAAAAACTTTAGTTTGTTGCTCAATGCTTATAGTAATTACTCTGATATTTAAACCAACCTGCGGGCCAGCCAAACCAATACCATCATACCGAATCATAGCAGCTGTAAACTTCGGCATTAAGTTAAGCAATTCCTGATTTAAAGGAAAACTAACTTCACTGGCCTTTTGGCGTAATAATTTATTAGGAACGATTACTAAGGTAAGCATATTTATCTCAAGATAAAATAAATCTAGGCTCCCTATCAATAATAACATCCCTAGGCAACCAAGACCAAAGATTTTCTATTTTAAACTTACTTGGATATTTAAGTAATAAATGATAAATATATTGACCGTGTTCTAAGACACGACTATCAGGATAAACAGGGGAAAGATTAACTTCCGTTGGTAATTTTTTAACTAAGTGCCGACGCAAAGAACTAATAGCCTGATAGACTTTGACCCGATTTCTATTCTTTAGAGACAAGCGCAGCAATTGACCAAAAGGCGGCCATTGATACGGCTGACGTTGCTTTGCTAAGTAACGGTAGAACTCCTGTTGGTTATTCAAATATTTTAAAACGGGAGTATCGGGAAATCTAGTTTCTAATAATATTTGACCCTTACTCTCGCTTAATATTTTTCGCAAGTTAGCCCAAGCTTGTTCTTCGGCTCTGAATTCTGGTGACAATAAATTTTGATCAAAAGAAGTTATTACCAATAGGTCAAAATCTTCCAGCTTAACATATTCCCATAACAAAGAAGTGCCAATGATAATATCGGCTGCATTCAATTCAGTTAAGGAAAGTTCAGTTTTAGTACTGTAATCTAAACGGACAATATTTTTTTGGGGATAATTTCGTTTGAGGGCGCGCTCAATTTCCTGGATGCCGGTACCTAAAAATTTCCATTGTATATTTTGACATTGTGGACAGGCGGTTGGTAGGGGAGAGATAGTATGACAATTATGACAGCTTAGCCGCTGCCGATCCTGGTGCCAGGACATTGATTTTAAACATTTAGAGCAAGTCACTATGTACTTGCAGTCAAGACAAAATACAGCCGTGAAAGAACCTAAACGGTTATGCCAAATAAGTACCCGACGCTTATGAGCTAAGACATCACTAATCTGCTCCCAACTACTTATAGCCAAAGACGCTTGCGAACTCTGACTATCGGCTATATCAACGATAGTTAATTTTTTTACAAGCAAACTACCAATTTCTGACATCCGCCATTCTTTATTAACCAAATAATAATCTTCCACCCGAGCTGCTGCGGTAACCAAAGCTAGAGAACAACTATAAATTTGTTTAAGCCAATGAGCCAATCTAATACTGTCATAACGAGGATTTTGGTCATATTGCTTATAATTTTCATCTTCAGCGTGATCTATAATTATTCCGCCTAAATTATTAAACGGTAAAAAAAGCGTTGACCTAGTACCAATAATGACCTCTACTTGTCCGGTGTATATTTTCTGCCACATTTCTCTCTTTTGTGAAATAGTTAACTCCGAATGCCAAATAACCACCTTTTTATTTAATAACTGATTTTGCCAATTAGCGATCGATTTTATATTAGGTACTAATAACAAAGCCGACTGCCGGCGATTGGTTACTTTAGCTATAGCACTGAGAATAAATTTTTTTGCCGCCTCTCTTTGTTTATAAATTATCAACCATGATGGTAAATGGTGTTTTTTGTTTTTATTCGTTGGTCTATCAGGCAGAGTTGGCTTGATTTTTAAATTAAATGGTATAAATAATTGACTGCTACTACTAAGCGAAACGGCGTAATACTCGGCTAAACGAAATAATAATTTTAATTGCCCAGGAGTTAAAAAACTAGGCCACTGTATGGCCTCAATGTTTTTTAATAAGTAAGCTGGTTGATATTTATCAAAACCTAAAACGATACCAAATGTTGTCTGGTTACGGAAATTAACTTTGACTAAATCTCCGCTTACCACTTGTTTTGATAAATTTACGGGTACTTGATACGAAAAAAAATTCTTGTCTCTAGGCAAACGACTAATTAAAGCCACTCGGGCTGTTTTTTTATGTTTAGCAGTGTTCATAACACTACCAAGTAATATTGATAACCAATTGGTGAATTAGGCCATTATCTTCATCAGATAAAATATTAGTCTGAGCTCGATCACTAATTAAAGTATACAACAAAGATAGTGGCCGTAGACAGTCTTCTCTAACCGCTTTCCTTAAACTTGGTTCTAATTGCAACAAATGTGAGTAATTAGAGGTTTTTAAAATTTTCCGCAAATTAGTTAAATAAATTTTGTAATCTCTCTGGTTTTTAGAGGTAATATAAGCTGGAATGCCAGTGGCTAAAATTATTATCTTCTCGGATCGTAGCTCAAAAAAATCTCGCATCATTTTTCCAATCTGCAATAAAGTATCAATGGATAACTTGGTAGATAAATTAATCGAGGCAATTAAACCATCAACCTGTCCATAAACTAAGGGCAAAGCTATTTCGGTGGGCAATTGAGAGATGCTTCGCAAAGGAACATTAATTTTAGGTTCTAAAAATTCTTTTAAAGAATGAGTTAAGCCGGTGGCTCCAAAAAACTTCTTTTGCGTAACTAAATCACCTACGGTATTAAATTGAGCGATATAATCAGATTGCTGCCAGAAAAATAATGGATTACTGTCCCAGGTAGTAGTCTGACTAATAATTACTACTATATCTGGATGATGGTGTTTGATGATCTTGGCTAATTTGATTAACGCTTGATTGGTATTTTTTAACCGATCTCGAAATTTAACACTCGTGCCTGGTAAAAAATACGGCACATTGGTAATAAAACCAGCAGCTACAATGGGCATATTCTTAAAATGGTTCTCCTATTGGCTCTCCTAACGCGTGTACATTAACGGCATTATCCGTAGTAACTATAATATTTTTAGTTTCGTAGCCTAACCCCTTAAAAGCGATATCATTTAAAATCGGGCGACGTTGACTATTGGAAACAACATAAACCGTGGTATCAGTCTTAGAACGAATTAAATCTCCATCTTTAAATAATAGGGGATCGCCGGTGGTAAATTTATCTAATTCCGCAGGTGTCATTTTTTTGGTCACTTTACGTGAACCAAAATTAGCTTTTAATATCTCTTTAGAAAAAATGGGATGTTTAATATTATCCTGCACCCAATATATGCCGCCGGTCTTGTTGTTTTGAATAAGTTGGCCCAGGGGGTAAATGGAAGTTTCGGTAATCGGCTGCCCTTCCTCATACTCAGCTAAATCATCAAAAGAAACCTTACTAATCTCCTCCGGATTAATGCCAATTTGTTTCAGGGCTTTACGTGAAGCAAAACCGCGAACAATACCGTTAGGCATTAAAATATAAACTGTACCAACAGGAGATTGTAAGAAAGAATAAACCGGGAATTTAATAAGACCCCCTTCGGCGTATTTCTGCAACTCACCTTCGCTAATAGTTAATACTTTATCAAAATTAGGATAATACGATAAGTAAACAGCTCGGGAGGCAAATTGTTTGCGTACGCCGTCTTGAATTAACCACACCTCTCGTTTACCTTCAACATTTAATAAACTACCATCAGGATAACTGCGCGAAAAATATTTATTCCATAAACGCCACAATAATTCATTACCTTTAAAATGAGGAGTATAAGTATAAAGAATAGCTGTAGCCTTATTGGCTGGCACCACGGCCTGACCATTAACGCGTTTAGCAATACCTGGTCCAAAGCCCGACGAGGTTTTGCCAGTTGAAACTAAACTGGGTAAATATCTTTCTCTGATAATTTTAGCCGACCAAATAACTTGATTAAAAAAACCCTTATACTTAAGCAATAGAGGGTCGTCCATGCTGCAATCATCACATAAACCATAACCAGTAGCCCAATCATACCGTTTACTACTTAGATTATTACCTTGAATTAAACTTTGCTCTTTTTGTAATAATACTAAAAGATATTTAGGATTAATTTGATAAGTTTGTGAGGCGTGATAAATAATTTCTGGCGCCGCCCAACCAGTAATAGAATCACGATAATAAAGTAACGAGCTCTGTTTATCTTGTAAAAACTTTTTAATTTGATCTAATGTTAATGATTGATAATCTAAGATGTCTTGATCTGATAAAATATAAGTGGGATCAAACTTAGATTGGGCTATCGCTCCTACGGGCCAACTTAATATTAGTAACAATAACCAGCAAACGCTAATTTTTGTTATAATTTTTGTTTGTAACATATAAAAATTATACTATAAAGTAAACAAACCGCGCAACTAGTTATCCGTTTGGAAAAAAACAAATAAAATGGTATAATAAAATCACTACTATGAGAGTGTTTTTTGGTTGTTTGTTTCCTGCTGACATTATTATTAATTTGACCAAGCTATTAAACCAACTTAAAGTTCTTAATGCTAAACTAGTAGAACCAAAAAATCTTCACTTAAACTTGATATTTATAGAAGAAATTAAAGAAAATGATTTGGAGAAAATTATTAAGATAGGAAACCAAGCGGCTGATCAATACCATGCCTTACAAGTTAATTTTAAAGGGTATGATTTAATACCAAACAGTTACCGACCGCGGGTATTAACTATACAAACTAACGCTGGAAAAGAGTTTGCTTTACTACAACAATTTTTAAGCTATCATTTAAAAAATTTAGGTTATCTAACTAATATTAAAGCAGCTCATCTAACCCTAGCTAGATTAAAGTCTAATATTAAAACCAAGTTGTCTGATTTTAATTCATTTTCTGTTAATTTTAGCGAATTTAACTTAATAAAAAGCGAATTAACGCCACTCGGGCCTATTTATAGCATTATCAAAACTTTTAAACTGTTCCAAAAAAAGGATTCTAGCGCAATATAAGTTTTTGTATTACGTTATCTATAGAGCCATTAAATTAAGATTTTAAAGCTTATTTATATTTTTAATAATTATGAGAGTAAGATTTGCACCATCTCCTACTGGGGAATTACATATCGGCGGAGCCAGAACCGCTTTATATAATTATCTGATAGCAAAAAAAACAAACGGGCAGTTTATTTTACGTTTAGAAGACACTGATCAAGAAAGATATGTTAAAGGCAGTGAACAAAGATTATTAGATGATTTAGCCTGGCTAGGTCTATCTTGGGATGAAGGACCGGACAAGGGAGGGGATTATGGGCCTTATATTCAATCTCAAAAATTATCTATTTACCAAAAATACATTAAAAAATTATTAACTGACGACAAAGCTTATTATTGCTTTTGCTCGCAAGATAGATTAGTTGCCTTAAGGGAGCAACAAACTATTTCTGACCAGCCATCTAAATATGATCGCTATTGTTTGCGATTATCTGTAGCCGAGGCTACTGAAAAAGTAAAAAAAGGAGAAAAATATGTTATCCGATTAAAAGTGCCTGTTGGTTCAACTAACTTTACCGATTCTATACATGGCCAAATCACTATTAATAACCAGACAATTGATGACCAAGTTCTAATTAAATCTGATGGTTTTCCCACTTACCATCTAGCGTGTGTCATTGATGATCACTTAATGAAAATAACCGACGTCATTAGAGGAGAGGAATGGCTACCTTCTGTAGCTAAACATGTTTTGCTTTATCAGGCTTTTGGTTGGACAACACCAACCTGGACACATCTACCTAATGTTCTTAATCAACAACGCGCCAAATTATCAAAACGTAAAGATGGTGAAGCAGTTTGGTTATCAACTTACAGAAAACTCGGTTATTTACCAGAAGCTATTGTTAATTTTTTAGCTCTCTTAGGTTGGCATCCTCAAGACAATCGCGAATTATTTACCATGAAAGAATTAATACAGGAATTTGATTTAACACGAGTGCAAAAAGCTGGAGCAATTTTTGACTTAACAAAACTACAATGGTTTAATGCTCAATATATCAAAAAATTGGATACAGTGGTTTTGGATAAGTTATTAAAAGATTTTTATCCCTCAACCAAATTTAATACTTTACCGCTTACACAAATTTTGCAATCGCGTTTAGTAACTTTAGCTGAGGCTAAAACAACTGCTGAATTCTTCTTTGTTGATAAGGTTTTATTAACTAAAGATATCCTAATTCCCAAAGATAGTTCCATTACAGATACCATAAAAGCCTTAACTTTAACCCAACAAACGCTTAAACAATTGACTGATTGGACAATAACAGCGTTACAACATACCTTAACAACTTTAATTACGGAACAAAATCTCACCCGCCGACAAATTTTATGGCCCATTCGAGTAGCTTTAACTGGTCAAGAAAAATCTCCCGATGTCTTTGAGGTGTTGTGGGCTTTAGGTAAAAACCGATGTCTAACTAGATTAGAACAAGCTCTTGATACATTATCTTAAAAAAATGTTTGCTAAGAAAAAACATTATTTTTTAATTATTAATCTATTGATTATTAGTTCACTACTTTTAATAGGGCAGCGAATTGTTATCGGGGTTACACCAGTAGAAGAATTGAATAATAAAATACAGTCGCAAAAACAAAAATTGGAAGAAGTACGGAAAAAAATAGAAGAATATCAAAAACTAATCGCCACTAAACAAGCGGAAGTTAATTCTTTAAAACAACAATTAAACGTCTTGGATGATAAAATTGTGCAAGCTGAATTGAATCTTAAGGCCAACGAACTTAACTTAAATACTGTTAGTTTAGAGATTCAAAGCATTACTCTGGAAATCCAAAATAAAGATACTCAAATCGAACGGGCGAAAGAAAAAATAGCGGAAATTCTACGCCAGCTATATTTAGCCGACCAACAAAGCTTATTAGAAATTTTAGTACTCCATGAAAAATTAGGTGATTTTTTTGACCAATTAAACTATTTGCAGGAATTACAAAACACACTTCAGGCTAATGTAGATTACCTACAGAAATTAAAGGTGGGATTAGAAAATCAACAACAGGATCTCTCTAATAAAAAAATAAAATTATTAGATATTAAAAAATCATTGGAGACCTCCCAATCTTTATTAACAGCTACCCGAGACGAAAAAGATTTACTTATTAAACAAACCAAACAATCCGAGAATCGTTATCAAACACTGTTGGCGCAAGCAGTAGCTGAACAAGCCTCCGCTAATATAGACATCCAAAAGATGGAGGCACAGTTAAGACAAAAAATAGCAAAAGAAAAAGAATACGCTAAATTATCTGATACTAATTTTATTTGGCCCGTTAGCCCGACTTTAGGCATTACTGCTTATTTTCATGATCCAGACTATCCTTTTAGAAAATATTTTGAACATCCAGCTATAGATATTAGAGCTAAGCAAGGCACGCCTATTAAAGCTGGCGCTTCTGGCTATGTAGGTCGGGCCAAAGACGGGGGATTGGGTTATAGTTATATTATGTTGATTCATGGTAATAATTTCTCTACTGTTTATGGTCATGTTAGCAAAATATATGTAACTGAGGGTAATTTTGTTACCAAAGGACAGATTATTGGTTTAAGTGGAGGATTGCCTGGCACTCCTGGCGCAGGTAGGTTAACCACCGGCGCCCATTTACATTTTGAATTACGCTACAATGGTTTACCTACTGATCCGCTAGAATACCTACCCTAAAATATATCTGCTATAAATCTAAATACTGCAAACTTCCTTAAAATGCTAAAACCAGGAATTATTACCGGCGATTCCAATGATGATTTTTCTAGAATCCTAACATATTTACAAGCAGCCGCTACTAGCCTAAGGTGAAAGACCTTAAAATCGGCTTATTTACCTTGCAACAAAATTAATACAAGCTCGGCAGACAATAAGCTTGCCGAGCATTTTATTTTATGGACAATATGATATAATCATTACTACATTATGTTGACTGATTTAGGCAAAATAGTTGCTATTGGTGGTGGTGAAATTGGTAAACCTGGTTACCCTATAGAGACCGCCACCATTGATAAGGAAATTATTCGATTATCGGGCAAAAGACATCCTCATCTACTCTTTATCCCAACCGCAAGCCGAGATGCTGAACTTTATGTAACGACTGTTAAAAAGTATTTTGGTCGAAAGTTTGGTTGTCGAGTAGATACACTTTTCTTATTAAAAGAACATCCAACCAGACAAGTTATCAAATATAAAATACACCAAGCTGATATCATCTATGTCGGCGGAGGCGACACTTTAATTATGTTGAAAGTTTGGCATAAGTATGGCGTTGATAGACTTTTACGAGAAGCCTATCGTAAGGGAACTGTACTTTCAGGTATTAGTGCCGGAGCTATATGTTGGTTTAGATATGGCTCGAGCGGCACACGTAGATTTCAAAACACTAAGAATAAAACATTCATACGTGTTAAAGGACTTGGGTTAGTTAATCTCACCATTAGTCCTCATCATTTGAGAGAACAAAGCCGGCGTAAAGGTCTAATTACCATAATGAGGAACACACCCGGTGTAGGTATAGCGCTGGATGACTACTCTGCACTGCAGATTATAGGGGAAAAATTTAGAATTATTACCTCCCAGAAGCACGCTAAAGCTTATAAGGTATTTTTCCAAAAAGACCGTTTGATTTACCAGCCAATTAGACAGCAGCAACAATTTCAATCTCTAACTAGGTTGTTAAAGAAGTCTTGTGTTGTAGAATAAAGTCTGTTATTGCTTTCAATTTTATCTTTAATCCCTCCATATAAGTCAGGTGGGGTAATTATTCTTTGGTATCAATATCCTGACGTGATAAAAGTAGGGGAATAATTTATGTGCCGGATTTACAAGTTTAAACTTAACTTAAATAAACGAGTAGGTGATTAAATCGCCTCTATTTCATTAATGAAGTTATTTTTTATCATAATTCCAACATCCTTCACGATGCTATGTTATTAAATTTTTACTCTATCATCTCATCTAATAGAGGAGTTAGAGCGTTTTTGGATAACGATGATATAAACTTGTTATAAAAGTTATTACAAAAAATAAAATTATTTTGATTTCTATAAATTTATCAGTTAAATAAGTTGCTGATGGTTCTTGTTTAGACTAACTTATAAAATTTATAGTTCAATAAGTAATGGGGAAGGGGTACAAATCTTGTCTAATTTTAATTATCTAGCGTCGCACAATAAATCTTATACGAAGCTTATACCTTCGTTTAACAAATTTACCTAAAAATGAAATACTGATGGATTAGTTCTCGGCGTAACTGCGATGGAGTTAGGTCAAAAATTGACCCAACGGCGATTAACTAAAACAGCTAAACCCGTGTCTAGCTATTCCGTGACCAATCTCTCTATAACACAAAATTCCCACTATTTCTATATTTTATAATTATAGTAAGTTGTGGGAATTATTTTATTCTACTCAAGTGTCGTAAAATATTTACTTGGATTTAATATATGCTTTAACAAACCGCACATCAATATAATCAATCTTACTCCTATCATCTTTAAACTTCTGCTCCAAAACTTGCTTTAATAGATTAACCTGATCATAAGCATCCGTAACGCTAGAAACATACACTAGCCAACCATCAATCGTCTTAATATACAAGGTAGGCCAATCTGACTCCTTAATCTCAATATATTCTATAGCTGACGGCATTTTAAATTCCTGCCAATCAAACAATAATTTTTCCAAAAAAGTAATAATCTGTTCTGAAGTCACCTGATTACCAATATTAACAACCCCCAAACTGCTTTTAAATAATGGCAAGTCTGGCTCTTGAGCCCTATCACTAATACTATCTATCGCTACTCCCCTCTTATCTAACAGATATAAACCGCTCGCCGCTTGCCAAATTGCAATCACCGGATTTTCTTTCACCTGCACTCGCAAAACACCTGGCCACAACCGAACAAAATTAATGCTGGACAGATACATTTTTTGAGTAAGATATTGCTGGCAGGCCTTAGGACTAAAAACCAATAAATTATCTTGCGGTAAAATATAAAACTTACGCTGACCTAAATACTCTTTTACTAATTGCTCAATTTTATTAGTAACTAATTGAGAATTAGTAGCTTCCACAATAACATTTCGTATTTTAAATAATGGTGAATAAATTAATAAGACAATAATTATCAATATGGATAATAAGGCTATGCGTTTATACCAAACTGTCCGTAGATTAACTGGCGGCGCATTGTAATTTCTGGCTAATTCAAAAGAAGTGGTAGGTAAACGATAAGTCTTTTTAGCAAATTGTTTATTAATAATCCTCCGGCGTGCCATAAATTATTTATACCATTTCTTCTTGGGTTGATAAGAATTATTTAATTTAATCTTGTCGTTAAATCTTTCCTTAGCCAAACTAATCAATTTATCCAATAATTTTGGATATGATAATCCCGAAGCTTGCCATAATTTCGGATACATACTAATAGAAGTAAAACCAGGGATGGTATTGACTTCATTAAGATAGATTCGCCAAGGATTTTTCTGTACCAAGAAATCAACTCGCGCCATGCCAGATAAATCCAGCACTTTAAAAGCTTTAATAGCCAATTCACGTACCCGATTCATTATTTGCCGCGATATAGGTGCTGGAATAATGGACTTGGACATACCATCAACATATTTAGCGTCATAATCATAAAATTCTCCCGATGGCACTATTTGCCCAGCAACAGAGGCGTGAGGATTGTCGTTACCTAAAACTGCGCATTCAATTTCCAGCGCCTTTTCTATGCCTTTTTCTACAATTATTCGCCTATCGTATTTTAGAGCGTGTTTAATGGCCTTTTTAAGGCTCTTAGAGCCGCGAGCCTTGCTTATACCTACAGAAGAGCCTAAATTGGCTGGTTTAACAAAAACAGGCCAACTTAATGTTTTTTGACAATCGTTAATTACCTTTGTGTTACTATGGCGCCAGGAAGTAGCTGTAAAATATACACAACTGGGCGTGGGTAATTTATTAGCGTTAAAAATCATTTTTTGAACAATTTTATCCATACCAACAGCCGAACCTAAAACTCCAGCTCCGACATAAGGAATCCCGGCTAATTCTAAAAGGCCTTGTACTGTACCGTCTTCGCCAAAAGTACCGTGGAGTACGGGGAAAATAACATCAACTTTTGACATTTGAGCTTTAACATTTGAGCTTGACGTAAGCATCGCTCCTTCTCTATTCTGTGGTTCTGGTTTTAATGTTACCTTAAATTTTTCTGGCACAGATTCGCCATCCTCTAAAAATTTTATTACTTGCTGACCAGCAAACCATTGGCCGTCTTTGGATATGCCAATCGGCACCACTTCATATTTTTTCTTATCCAAAGCTTTTATTACCGAGCGCGCGGACACGATAGATACTTCGTGTTCCACCGAACGTCCGCCAAACAAAACTCCGACTTTGATTTTCTTTTTCATATTGAGAGAAAATTTATTTTTTCACACATACCGAAGAATCGCATTTACATATTACATCTTTAACAATTCCACAATAACCAAAATCGCAACACTGTTGAGGATTATTTTCTAAATAATCTTTATTCATACATTTAACATATCTTTGATCAGAATCAGGGCCGCAGCCATTTGAAAAAGCTACGCAGTCTGAGTCCTTAGAACAAGATATT
>CAZMMW010000007.1:0-23255 GCA_964567515.1 uncultured Gammaproteobacteria bacterium
ACCCCTTAAGATGTCTACCCAACCGCCCTAAAGGGCGGGGTTTATAAATAAATAAGCAATAGGAAACAAGATAACCGAATCGTGTCTTTTTCTAAAAAAACCACCTCATAACTTATTAACAAAACATACTACGTTAAAAACTTATACTGACAATCGTGCCCGCCGTCCTTGTGAATGGCGGCAAAATTATCTAATCTTATAGACTCAATTATTTGTTCAATAACTTTAATATAACGATCTCTTAAATCAGCTAGTTCTTCCCGTGCGCCCAGGAAAGGATCAGACCAAACATTTTTGTTTAAATACCAATACTGACAATTAATTACTTTTTCTTGCAAAAATTCTTGCGCCGCTAGTTGATAAATTAATAATTGGTCTTTATCTACTTTGGCTAAATTCTTTGGTGGATTGTCGCCGGTTTTATAATCAATAATATTAACACCACCAGCCACAGCATCCATTCTGTCAATCTTGCCAACAAATTTATAATCGCCAAATTTTATTTTGAAAAATTGTTCCACGTATTTTGGTTGGGGCGGATTACTCTTGGTAGTCTCGTAAAAAATCTTAATTTGTTCTAATCCCCTCTTTTTAAAATCATCCCGCTCCCGCTTACTCTCGTACCAATCATCCAGCCAAGATTCTTGATAAATTTTTTCTAATTCCTTAAAAGTGGGCAACCGTGCCCTATTTTTAATTTTTCCTCCTTGGACGAACAAGTCAAGCTGTTCTGAGGATAACTGGCTTTTCCAAAGTTTCATAAAATTTTCCAAAGTCTTATGTATACTGGAACCAAAACTTAAATAAGCATTACCTGGCGTAGGAATTTTAAGCAAATAACGATATTTGAATTCCAATGGACATTTTAAGTAACTAGAAATGGAGGAGAAAGAAAATTGTTCAGGAATTAAATAAGTAACTTTTCTTTTAACAGTCTCTTCTTTTTTATTCAATATTAATTCTTCTTTTAAGGTTTTTTCCTCTACTGCCTCTTTTGGCACTAATCCCAACTCATATAAAAATTGAGAGGGTTTCCTCTTTTGTTTGCCAAAATAATCAAAAGCATAACTAAAATACAAACCACACTTGGCACGCGTCATCGCTACATAAAACAAACGCCTCTCCTCCTGCAAATGAATATCACCTTCTGATAAAATTTCTTTAACCAGTTCAGTGGGTAAGGTAATAGCTTCGCGACGCTCTGTTGAGGGGAAACGGCGATCAACTAATTGTACAATAAAAACATACTTAAATTCTAAACCTTTAGCTGAATGAACGGTTATCACTTTTACCATTTCCGGACCCTCTTCCCAAGAGGGCGGTAATTCCCCTTCTTCGCCGGCTTCTTGTTCCAAGGTGAATATCTTTAAAAAATTATTTAAACTTTTATCACTGTTATTTAGCTCAAATTCCTGAATTTTCTTGAACCAAGCGGTTAAGAAGTTGGCTTGTTTGATAACCTCATAATTATCCTGATTTTGTACTAACCAGTCGGTTATACCAATATCGCGTATCACGCGTAAATAGGTTTCCGAAGCTGTTTTTTCGCGGGCAAAATCAGAGTGTTTAGTAATAAAACTTAATAAACTGTCAACTATTTTTTGAGCTTCAGCTGATACAGGAATGGTCTGGGATTGACTTAAAGCCTCATACAAAGAAAGGCTTTTACGATTAGCAAAATAAAGCAAACTGGAAAGATCATCATTGGGTAATTTAAACCATGGCGTAGTTAAAACTCTATACAAAGCCTGTGACTCATGATAATTATCCAATAACTTAAAATAAGCTACTAAATCCAAAATAATAGCCTCTTGATATAATCCCCTGCTAGCCACATATTCAAAAGGAATACTAGCTTTACGAAGATTTTGTAAAAATGGTTCGGCCGAAGAATTAGCCCGAACTAAAATAGCAAAATCATTCCAACTGGTTTGGTTATCTTTATTCTTTAATTCAATTATCTTATTAATCACCCCCAGGGCTTCCTGATGCACATTACTAAAAATCAACAGTTCTATTTGGTCTGATTTATTGTCGCCAACGGCTTTTAATTTTTTAGATAATTTTTTTAAACCGTGGCTTAATTTCATCTCCAAACGATAAGGATTATTTTGCTGAATGAATTTATAAGATAGATCCAAAATATTTTGAGTGCTGCGATAATTAGTAGTTAATAAAATTTCTCGTGTCTTGGGATAATCTTTTTTAAATTCCAAAATATTAGAAATGGAGGCGCCGCGAAATTTAAAAATAGATTGATCGTCATCTCCTACTACAGTGATATTATTTTGTGGTGCCGCTACTATTTTTATTAATTCGTATTGAGCATAGTTAGTATCTTGAAATTCATCCACTAAAATATATTTAAACTGCTCACGGAAATGTTTTAAAATTTGCGGTCGCTCGCGAAAAAGTTTTAAACAATAATTAATCAAATCGCCAAAATCCAAAGCATTGTTATCTAATAATAACTTTTGATAAACATGATAGGCTTTAGCAACCTCTTCTAAACGCTTTATTTCCCCCTCCTCAATTTCGTCCGATTCTTCTTTGTTCTTGCTTTTGTTTTTATTTGTATATTCTCCTAATCCAGCGTCTAATTTTTTACTTTCGGCTAACTTTAAATAATCTTCTGGATATACCTCCTCATCCTTAGCGCGCGAAAAATGTTTTAATAAAGCATGCACAAACTTTGTCGGATTACCCAAGGGGCGATAATAATCCAAATCAAATTTATCTAAATTTTGTTTAACTAATAACCACTGTTCAGTAGCAGTTAATAATTTAAAATCTCCAGGAATGCCGATATCCAAACTCCAATCTTTAAGCACGCGTTCAGCAAAAGAATGAAAAGTGGAAATCCATAAATTTACATAACCCAGAGGAAGTAGTCTATCTACTCGTTCTTCCATTTCCCCGGCTGCCTTATCAGTAAAAGTTAGAGCCAAAATTTCATTTGGTTTAGCTAATCCCTGTTCTATTAACCAAGCAATACGCTTAGTAATTACTGTGGTTTTGCCTGTACCAGCGCCGGCGACAATTAACAACGGACCTTCTTTGTGAGTTACCGCCGCTCGCTGCTCTTGGTTTAAATCTTTAAACAAATCGCTGATTTCTGATTGTTTCACCATATTATAATTTTAGCACGAGGTAACTATGATATAAAAATAGTGCCGATAATTGAAATTATCAACACCTTAATGTTATTTTTTAAAATCTAGTCCATCTTCTCTATGGTAATTTGCCAGATACCAGCTTGTTCCACCAATAAAGCAAGATATTTTTCCACTTACAGTTCTGGAAATTGTTCCAATTTAAAATAAATTCTTTAGCTGATGGATTATCAAAAGAATTTAAACCTTTAACAGCGCCGGCAACGGACACACGGTCAAAACCTTTTTCAATTACCCCAGAACCAATTAACCAGCGTTCCAAACCAGCTTGTAAACGCCAATCCATACAATGTAAAACTAAAACTTCACAATTATGGGATATAGATTTATCTCCTTGATTATTTTTGTTTTAATTAAAATTAAAAATTTTATTCTATAATTCTAGGACCCAAAGGTTTTTGTTCCCTATGTTTACGTACTACTTTAAGTCTGGCTAATTCTTTTTCTAACTTAGCAGCCAAAGTTGTATAATCAACCGCTTCTGCACTCTTTTTCTCCATTAAATCCTTGGCTCTTTGTCTGGCTTGTTCAGCTCTAATCTCATCAATTTCCTCTGCTCTTTCAGCGGTATCAGCCAAGACCACTACTTTACCCGGGCTAACCTCAATAAAACCACCTGATACTGCCATAGAAATTTCTTCGTTACCAATTTTCACTCTGACTTCACCAGGAACCAGCGAAGAAACTAATGGTAAATGATTAGGTAGAATTGTTATTTCTCCCATCTTAGTCGGCAAAGTGATTGACTCTACGCTAGGCGCATCAAAAACTACTCGTTCCGGGGTAGTTATTTGAAAATAAAGAGTTATAGACATAAATTGTAAAATTTAAAAAAGATAGTTAATTCCTATTAAACTATAATAAAGAATTACAACCGCAGCGAGAAAATAAAGGGCGAAAAGTAAAATCAAACCAGTTAACATCAAATTTCTACCCCTCTCTTTTCTTTGAACATTCTCCTTTCTGGATAAGAAATAATAAAGAAAAAAACCACTTACCAATAATATAAAAGCGAATATCAAAGTATAGCCTACTACAGACATAAAAATATCCTCATCTCTGGCTAATACAGCAACTATAATGTTTATTATTAGCAACACTGTAATAATAAGAAACCTCCTTCTTATCAATAGTTTATCAACAATATTCATATTACACTCTAATTAATCTTAATAAGACTGTCTATTAATTTAAGATATAACACAAAAGAGGTCACTGTGTAATTATTTAACCTCATCAATTCCACCTTTCATATAAAAGGCTTGTTCTGATTTATCATCGTGTTTTCCTTCTAAAATTTCTTTAAATCCGCGAATAGTATCTTTAAGAGAAACATATTTACCTGGCGTACCGGTAAAAGTTTCGGCTACGAAAAATGGCTGCGATAAGAAACGCTGAATTTTTCTGGCTCGCGCCACTGTTAATTTATCCTCGGAAGATAGTTCTTCCATGCCCAAAATAGCAATAATATCCTGCAAATCCTTATAACGCTGCAATACTTTTTGCACTTCGCGTGCTACTTGATAATGCTCTTGCCCTAAAATTTGCGGATCTAAAATAGTAGAAGTGGAATCCAGGGGATCAACAGCCGGATAAATACCAAGCTCGGTTAAAGCACGGGATAATACTACGGTAGAATCTAAATGACCAAAAGTTGTAGCTGGCGCTGGATCGGTTAAATCGTCAGCCGGCACATAAATTGCCTGCACTGAAGTAATAGATCCCTCTTTGGTAGATGTAATACGTTCTTGTAATTCACCTAAATCTGTAGCCAAAGTCGGCTGATAACCTACAGCCGAAGGAATGCGCCCTAAAAGCGCCGAGACTTCTGATCCTGCTTGGGTAAAACGGAAGATGTTGTCAATAAACAAAAGCACATCCTGCTTAGCTTCGTCTCTAAAATATTCAGCTAGAGCCAAACCAGACAAACCAACTCGAGCGCGTACTCCTGGTGGCTCATTCATTTGTCCGAAAACTAAAGATGTTTTAGCCAAGACGCCAGAATCTTTCATTTCATGATAGAGATCGTTACCTTCGCGCGATCTTTCACCTACACCAGCAAAAACAGAAAAACCACCATGCTCGGAAGCAATATTACGGATCAATTCCATAATCACCACAGTTTTGCCCACGCCAGCGCCGCCGAACAAACCAACCTTTCCCCCTTTCACAAAAGGACAAATCAAATCAATTACTTTAATACCGGTTTCAAAAACCTCGATCTTGGTTGATTGATCAGTAAACTTGGGCGCCTCGCGGTGAAGCGGATATCTTAATTTGGTTTTAATTTCCGGCAATCCATCAATCGGTTCACCTAACACATTAAACATTCTACCTAAAGTTTCTTTGCCTACTGGTATAGAAATAGCTTCTCCAGTATCTTTCACTTGTAAACCGCGCTGTAAACCGTCTGTGGCTCCCATGGCGACCGTGCGAACCACACCAGCACCCAGATGCTGTTGGACCTCCAGTACTATTTTTTTCTTTATTACTTTACTAGCTTGATCTTTTTCTTTTAACTCAACTTCCAAAGCGTCGAAAATTTTAGGTAATTTTTTTTCGAAAATCACGTCGACCACTGGTCCAATAATTTGAGTAATTTTTCCTGTGTTCATAAATAAAATTAAAAATTAAAAGTTAAAAATTGAAAATTAATATATTTAACCCTCAACCGCCACTCGCCCGCCTGTAATATCTGCCAATTCTGCGGTGATAGATTGTTGTCTAGCTTGATTGTAAGATAAGGTTAAAGAAGAAATCATGTCACTAGCGGCATCAGAAGCATTACGCATTGCCAACATTCTAGCTGAATGTTCGGAAGCATCTGATTCAAGTAACGCTTGATAAATTTGTACCTCTAATAATCTGGGAAGCAAATCTTCTAAAACAGCATCGGGAGAGGGCTCAAATAAATACTCATAATCATACAGTTCAACTACTTTGTCCTCGTTTGAGGATTTAGCTTCTTTTGCATCTGGCAATTTAGCTTGACCTAAATCAACGTCCTCTTCTATTTCTATTGGCAATAGTTGTTTAATACGCGGTTTTTGTGCTACCGCGGACATAAAATCTGTATAAGCCATTACTATCCGGTTATATTTGCCAGCTAAATAATCGTCTATTAATAATTTAGCAATTGGCGTCACCTCATCTATTCTAGTGGTAATATCTGCTTTGGTAAATTCCGCTACTATGGTGTGGCCATACCTGAACATAATATCGCGACCGCGCTTACCCACCGCTATCAAATCGGTTTCTAATTCTACTTCTACATTAAGATGTTTTTTAATATATAAATTGGCTCGATTAGTTAACTGATGATTAAAACCGCCGCATAATCCGCGGTTAGAAGTTACCACTACCAAGCCAACGCGTCCTACTTTCTCTGGTTTATGTAATAAAGGATGGTGTTTAGGATCAGTACGTTTCACTAACTCCTGCAACATTTGCCACCCTAAATCAGCATAAGTACGAGTAGCCAACACATTAGTAACTGCTTTGCGCATTTTAGCCGCCGATACCATTTCCATAGCCCGAGTTATCTGCTTGGTATTTTTTATGGAGCGTATTCGCCTTCTGATTTCTCTAGTTGCTTGTGGCACAAAATTAAATTAAAATTTAAACTTAAAAATCAAAGTGTAAAATTATTTTGTTTCTATTTGTTTGACTTCATTAATTAAAGACTTTAACTGTTCTTCAATTTCCGGTGTTAAATCTTTTTGCTCATGAATCAACTTAACTAACGAACTTCTCTTAAGATGGTCATCTAATTGTTTCTCAAATGACTTAATCTGCTCTACTGGAATATCATCTAAATAACCATTAACAGCTGCGTATAAAATAGCTACCTGCCAACTGACATCCAATGGTTCGTATTGACCTTGTTTTAACACTTCAGTAACGCGTTTTCCTCTTTCTAATTGTTTTTTGGTGGCTTCATCAAGATCAGAACCAAATTGAGCAAAAGCAGCCAGTTCACGATATTGTGCTACATCCAAACGAAGTTTGCCGGCCACTTTCTTCATGGCTTTAATTTGAGCTGCTGAACCTACGCGAGATACAGATAAACCAACATTCACTGCCGGCCTGATACCCTGATAGAAAAGATCGCCTTCTAAATAAATTTGCCCATCAGTAATAGAAATTACGTTGGTGGGAATATAAGCCGACACGTCACCAGCTTGGGTTTCAATAATCGGCAAAGCAGTTAAACTGCCACCGCCATGATCTTTGTTTAACTTAGCTGAACGCTCTAATAGTCTGGAGTGTAAATAAAAAATATCTCCTGGATATGCCTCGCGCCCTGGCGGTCTTCGCAAAAGCAAAGAAATCTGTCTGTAAGCTACGGCATGTTTAGATAAGTCATCATAAATCAGCAGAACATCCTTGCCTTTATCCATAAAATATTCACCCATAGCACAACCGGTATAAGGCGCCAAAAAAGACAAAGCAGCTGGATCAGAAGCTCCTGCTACCACTACTATAGTATATTCTAAAGCGCCAACCTCCTCTAACTTAGCTACGATTTTTGCTACTTTAGATTCTTTTTGACCAATCGCTACATAAATACAAACAACATCCTGCCCTTTTTGATTAATAATCGTATCAATAGCCAAAGCTGTCTTACCCGTCTGACGATCGCCAATAATAAGTTCTCGCTGACCGCGACCAATAGGAATCATAGAATCAATAGCTTTAATACCTGTTTGTAGTGGTGTATTAACTTTTTGTCTGGCAATAACCCCGGGTGCTATTTTCTCTACTGGATAGTAAGTTTCTGACTTGATAGGGCCCTTACCATCTAAAGGCTCGCCCAAAGGATTAACTACTCGGTCGATAATACCTTTACCCGTTGGCACTGATAAAATACGACCAGTGGACTTAACAGTATCACCTTCTTTAATCTCTAAATAATCGCCCAAAATCATTACCCCCACCATTGATTCTTCTAAATTCAAAGCTACTCCAAAAATGCCTTTGGAAAATTCCACCATTTCTCCTGACATTATTTCCGCCAAACCAGAAATTCTAGCAATACCATCACCAACCTCCACCACGGTACCTATTTTTTCACCGGCCATACTGGTTTCGAATTCAGCCAGTTTACTAGACAAGGATTTAAGTAAAGAGTCTTTTGTTAATTGTGACATACAAATTTTCTAAATAATAATTATTGGCTAAGTTTTAAATAAAGTTTATCCAACTGCCCCTTAAAACTCAAATCATATCGTTCGCCATTTATCGTCACCATTACCCCGCCTAATAAATGAGGTTTAAGTTGCCAATCAATATGACAATCGGCAGCTAAAGAATTTTTAATTTGTTTACTGATAGTCTGTTTCTCTGTCGCTGATAATTCCCTGCCGGTAGCCACTACCACTTTAATTTGACCAGTAACTTCGTGCCACAAATCATCCAGTTCCTGAAATATTCTCCTGCGCCAACCAAAATGTTTATTAATGATCACCCGTTGCCAAAATTTAGAAATTATAGCTTCATAACCGGTCGGTGTTTGTAAAACCTCTGTTAATAATTCGTTAGCGTAAGTACGGGGAGTTCTTTTCATAAATTACTATTTACTATGAGACTGCTTTTTTACAACCTCCTGTAGCGACTCCTCTACTACCTTACGATCCAACGCCGGAGTTACTGTCTTACCTAATATTTTAACTACCGCTTGCACTACTAAACTAGCCGCTTGTCGTTTTACTTCTTGTAATAACCGCTCTTTTTCTGTGGCAAATTTCTGTTTTTCTTCCTGCAAAACTTTGGTTGCCTCAGCTCGTACCCTAGTTAAGGTTTCTTGTCTTTGTGCTTCAGCCGCGGCCTCGGCCTCTTGTCTAATGCGTTCAGCTTGTTGTTTCGCCTCTTTAATCACTTCATTCTTGGTAATTGCTAATTGTTTAATTTCATCTTTAATTCTTTTAGCATCAGATAAACCCTGTTCTATTTCTTGACTACGCTTATCCATGGTGCCCAACAAAGGTTTTAAACCAAAATGCCATACTACCCAAACGACAATACCAAAATTAATCAACTGCGCTATCATTAATTTCCAATCTATATAAAATGATTTAATAATATCTTCCATAAAATTTTTATTAAGTAATCAACTTTCTACAGTGTCTCTGATAAACCAGGGACACTGTTTGATAACCGATTACTAGATAGTAAAAGCTATAACAAGCACATAAATGGCGATTGCCTCAGCAAAAGCAGCCGCCAATAACATTGGCACCAAAATTTTGCCTGCAGCCTCCGGATTACGACCGATTGATTCCATGGCCTTACTTCCTATTTTACCAATAGCAATGGCTGGTGCGATACAACCAATAGCGATAGCAAACGCTTTAGCTATAATTCCGAAATCCATAATTTTGACCTTTCTTTTGGTTGATTAAACTGGCTTCGACAAAATAATTATTTTTTAATGTCGCCGTTCAATCAACAATCATTAATTATTAAATATTAATGCTCTTCTTCAGTACTGGCTACTGTAAAATAAACTAGTGTTAACATAGCAAATATTAAAGCCTGAATAATGCCCACTATTACTTCCAAAAATATAAAAGGAATCGGTGCTATAAAGGCAAAAATAATCGCAATTGAGATAAGTAATACTTCGCCGGCAAAAATATTTCCAAATAATCGAAAAGACAAGGAAGCTACTTTAGCCACTTCACCAACTATCTCTATTAAGCCAACAAAAAATTTAATTGGATTAAGCATAACGATAGTTGGTTCCTTAATAATTTTTTGTGGTATTTCAGCTAAGGCTCGCAAATTAACAAATTTATTAAAATACTTCCAAGCCCCAACCATCACAACACCGAAGATATTAGCACCAAACACGGACATCACAGCTAGCGCCAAAGTAGTATTAAAATCAGCTGTGGCGCCTCTTAATAAAGGAATAAAAATTTTATGACCAGCTGTTTCTTCAATAAATCCAATAGAACCAACTCCCGGCAATAAACCTAACCAGTTGTTAAGTAAAATAAATAAAAATAAACCGAAAACTAAAGGAAAAATTCTTAAAGTTTTTTTTCTATCGCCAGTGACTGAATCGGCTATTTTTAAAGCCCCTTCTGTAATTATTTCTACCACCGCCTGAAGCCGAGAAGGAATTTGTTTAATAATCTTACTCAAACTAATAAAAAAAACAGCTAGTAATATCACCGCTAACCAAGAATTAAGTAATGAATTAGTAACTGTAAAATTACTAACATTAAAGATTGGTTCGGGGTAAAGTGGAACTTCGTGTTTAATTTCGTTACTACTAACACCAGTCTTAGTTGATGGCGCTTCATCAACTAAATGATTAACTACTAGGGTTTCTTGAGCTATGATCATTGTGATATTTTACCTTTCTTGCCTCTTTTTCAGTTTCTTTAATATATTTATAAGCTATACGATAAACGAAAATTCCTGCGATAATGGTTCCGATACAAACCATTGCTACCATGAACCATGGTTCACTATCATATTTTTTATCCAACCATTTACCTAAATAAAGAGCGGCTACTATTGGTACTACAATCAAACCAGTGATTTCGGAAAAAATCTGTAATGGCCGTTGCCACCAATTTTTGACTTCCATATCAACCATAAAAATCAGATAAAAAATTAGATACACTTTAGGGCAATATTATAACTTGATTATTAAGATGCGTCAATGATTAATATTACTTTTGGCTAATATTAGACTAAATTTTAATTCAAAATAAAACAGAGGTAATCCACATCTCAAAACACACTCTAGTTAAAGGATAAGAGGACCAGAGGGTATCTGTTGTCAAATTGTGTAAACTTTATTCCCCGCTATAAAATGACTGCGAGATTTATTCCTCGCTCTTTGGTTTATCTAAACTTAACGGTTCTATCTCTATAGCTTTGCCAGAAATTTTCATTACATCTTTATCTACTTTAGCAAATTCTTTATAAGCTGAATTATACATATTTACAGTAGTGCCGAGATTATTACCTAATTTACGCATGTATTCATCGTAAGATAATAGGTGTCTACCCAAAGCCTCCACGTTTTTTCTAATCTCTTTAGCTGATTCTTCAATCTGCAAAGCTTTCAAACCTTGTAGCACGGTTTGTAAGTAAGCTAAAAAAGAAGTTGGTGAAACAATAATGACATGCTTTTCTTTAAAAGCATATTCAATTAAGTCACGGGTATTCACTTTTACTGCTCCGACTTGCGCCACTAACAAATCATAATAAATTGCCTCGTGGGGAATAAACATAAAAGCAAAATCCATTGTTTTTTCTGCTGGCTTTACATATTTAGCCGTTTCATCAATGCGCGCTTTAAGATCGGCTTTAAATACTTTTTCCAACCGCTCACGTTCTACCGCATTGCGTTCTTCTGCTAAGCGATTATAATTTTCCAAAGAAAATTTAGAATCTATGGGAATAATTCGATCTTTAACAAAAACTACCGCATCAACTATAGTACCATCTTTAAATTCATACTGCATTTGATAGCTACCAGTAGGTAATACGTTTTTTAGTAAAGTTTCTAAATAATATTCACCCAAGACGCCTCGCTGTTTAGGGTTTTTTAAAATATCCTGCAAATTTTGTAACTGGTCGGCAAAATTAACCACCTGCCGATTGGTTTCATCTAATTTAGTCAAACGCTCTGTCACATCACGAATAATTTTGGTTGATTCACCAAACTGGTGCTGAATAGCTTTAGTGGATTCTCCTAACTTATTATCCAAAGTCCTGGTAATCTCATTAAGTTGATTTTGTAGTAATAATAAGCTATTTTGATCCTGCCCTAAGCCTTTGGCAGAACGAGACTTTAACAATAAAAATAAGGCGATAAATCCCCCTAAAATCACAGCAGTCAAGATGATAAATTCTGTACTCATATTATTATTTTAGCATTATTTACAAACTAAATAAATTTTCTGCGTTTTGTGTGGTAACTTTAACGACCTCATCAAAATCTAGATTTTTTAATTCCGCAATTTTCTTAGCTACTTCCACCACATAAGCCGGCTCATTACGCATGCCGCGATAAACCTGGGGAGCCAGATAAGGCGCGTCAGTTTCCACCATTATGCGCTCTAAAGGAGTTTCTTCAATTATCTCCAACAATTCAGAAGTCACGTTTTTAAAAGTAATAATTCCAGTAAAAGACAATAGAAATCCTAGATGTAAAAATTTTTTAGCTTGTTCACTGTTTCCCAAAAAACAATGGGCTACCCCTTTTTTAGATAGCTTGTTTTTATTTATTTCCTGTTCTAAAATAATCAACAAATCATCGTAGGCCTCACGACAATGAATAATGATTGGTAAATCAAGTTCGCTGGACAATTTAATGTGTTGTCTAAATGATTCTTGCTGTTTAATTTTAATCTCTGCCGAATTAATATCGTCCGGAAAATGATAATAATCTAAACCACATTCCCCTATTGCCACAACCTTATCTACTGCTTTCTGCGCTAAATTTTTATATTTATTGGGATTAAAAACTTCCGCTCTGGTTTTAAAATGAAGCTCATCTTCATCTACTTCCTGCTCGTAAAGATGAATGGGATGTAAGCCAATAGCGGCATATAAATTATCGTTTGCTGTTGCTAATTTAACTGCCCGTTCCGAAGTGTCCCATTGGCTACCAACATTAATAATACTAGATACGCCGGCCTTGCGTGCTCGTGCTATTACTTTATCTACATCATCCTCAAACGCCCGAAAATTCAAATGGCAATGAGTATCAATCAACATTTACTAAATAGATAAATTAACATTCGGTACGTAGGGTTGAATTTTTTCTAAAACTTCCGGTAATAAAGGAATCAATACGCCGGCTAAAACAATCAGACTTTGCGCTATATCAGAATTAGCAATGGCTTGCAAAAGCCAGATTGGTAAACTGACCGAACCGGCAAAGTATAAAACCAAACCCAAAATTAAAGCCCCTTCTAACAAACCCAAAGCCGCGCCGCCTAAGCGATTAATGGTTTTTAAAAAAGGTATAAAACTGATAAAACGAAAAATGCGATCTAATAAATAAAAAACAAAACCAACTAATCTATTAACTATGATAAAAATAATAAAAAATATCAAAATTTTAAGCCAATCATTGTCATAACCAGTCCAATCAATTATTAAAGAAAAAACTGGTAAATATAATAGACCAGCTAACCAAGCGCCAGCAATAGTCCCTAAAAGAGCCCCTAAAGTATGAATAAATCCAAACCACACTCCAAACCAAATAAAACCAAACAGGATTAAAAGTAAAAAACCATCAACTATTGTCATATGTTTAGAATTTAACTATTAAGCCTAGGAAACAAAGGTGTTGCTTTAGTAATTGTATCAGCAGTCAGTGCTTGTTGAATAGTCTCGGCGGTTTCGGGCATAAAAGGCCGCAACTGCTTTGCTATCTCTAGTAAAGCCGCACACCAACGATCTAATAAAGTAGATAATTCTGATTTATCCATTTCTTTTGTCTTTAGCCATGGTTTTTCTGTGTCAATTTCCTGGTCAATTTCTTTTAGCCAAGACCAAATAGTAGTCAAAGCTGAATCAAAACGATACTTTTCCAACGCTTCAACTACTAATTTAGTATTCAGTTTAATTTTTTCTCTTCTTGGTAATTTACCATCTAAATATTGTGCCACCATGTTAGTTAAACGTGAAAAAGTATTACCTAAACCATTTTGTAAATCGCTGATATAACGCTGCTGAAATTTTTCCTCACTATAATCACCGTCTTCATAAGCTGGAATTTCTCTTAACAAATAATAACGAACTGACTCTGTGCCATATCTTTCAACTAATTTTACCGGGTCAACAGTATTCCCCAAGGTCTTACTTATCTTTTCATTATTTAATGTGACATAGCCATGGATAAATATTTCTTTAGGTAAAGGTAAATTAGCCGACAGCAATATGGCTGGCCAATAAATACAATGAAAACGACTAATGCCTTTGCCAATAACATGAATACGATTAGGATTATCCTGCCACCATTGACGATAAGATTTAGATTCATCGACATAACCCAAAGCGGTAAGATAATTAGCTAAGGCGTCAAACCAAACATACATTACTTGCGATTCGTCACCAGGAACCGTTACCCCCCAACCTCTAGCGCGTTCCTGTGAACGAGAAATACTAAAATCTTCCAATCCTTGACGAATAAAAGACAGCATCTCATTTTTTCGGCTAACCGGCACAATCTTAATTTTATCGTTAGCTATTAATTCTTCCAGCTGTTTCTGATAGTTTGACAATTTAAAGAAATAATTTTCCTCTGCCACTACCTCTGGTTTTATTTTATGTTCGTGACATTCACCATTAATTAGCTCCTTGTCGGTATAAAATTGCTCACAACCAACACAATATAGGCCAGAATATGACTTGCGATAAATATCTACCGATTTGCAAGCGCTCCATAATTTTTTTGCGCCACGATGATGTCTCTCTTCCGTGGTACGAATGAAATCATTGTTGGTAATATTAAGTATTTGACTTAGCTCACTAAACCTCTTTGACATCTCATCAACAAAATCTTTAGTCGTCTGACTAGCCTTTTCAGCCGCTTGAACATTTTTAAGAGCATTCTCATCAGCACCGGTTAAAAACCAAACCTCCTCCCCCAACAGACGATGCCAACGAGCTATTACATCGGTTTGAATCAACTCTAAAGCAAAACCAATATGGGGTTTGGCATTTACGTATGGTATGGCTGTTGTAATGTAAAATTTACCCATAGATTTACTTGCTTTCTTTATTAACAATAACAACAAATTCTCCTTTGGTCGAGGTGGTTTTAAGTTGTTGTAAAATTTCTGCGGCCACGCCACGATAAATGGTTTCAAATTTTTTAGTCAATTCACGGGCCACAATTAATTCTCTAGTAGGCACCAAAGAAGCCAACTGCTTCAATGTTTTAACTATACGATAAGTGGACTCAAAGAAAACTACCGGATACTGATTTTCCATCATTTGTTTAAAAAAAATCTGCCGGCCTTTTTTGTGTGGCGGCCAACCCAAAAAACTAAATTGTTGTAAATTGATACCAGCCACAGAAATAGCGCATACCAAAGCCGAAGCGCCAGGAATGGGAAATACTTTTACCCCCGATTTTACCGCTTCAGTCACCAACAAACCACCTGGATCAGCTACACCTGGTGTTCCAGCATCAGTAATATAAGCTAAAGTTTGTCCTTGTTTTAATAAATATATAATTTTTTTCACCACCGTTTCACCGCTATGTTGATGTAACGAGTATAATTTTTTACTTACAGCTAAATGGTTTAATAATTTACTGGCTACCCTGGTATCTTCACACACCACTCCATCTACTTTTTGTAATATTCTAATCGCTCTTAAAGTTATATCTTCAAGGTTACCAATGGGAGTGCCCACGATATATAAAACGCCGTACATTTTTTATAATTATTCTTTATTAATCTTTTCTACTAATTCCGGGCCTTGCGCATCTTCTGTTTTCCAATCTTCAAAAACATCAGATAAAATAACAGCCACCACCGTAGTCAAAGGAATTGATAATACGGCACCCATAATGCCACCTAATTTAGCGCCCACTAAAATCACTATGATGGAGACTATCGGATTTAAACCAACAGCCCGACGCATAATACTAGGAACTAAAATGTTGTTTTCTAACTGCTGTACTAAGACGTAAACAAGAACTACCAATAATCCCAGCCAGGGAGAAATAGTAAAGGCTAAAAAGATACCTGGAATAGCTCCTATAACAGGACCTACGTAGGGAATAATTTCAGTTAATGCTGCCCACAAAGCTAAGACTAAAACATAGTCCATTCCCACTATCTGTAAACCTATAAAAGTTAGGATGCCTACAGCTAACATCAATACCAATTGCGCTCTAAACCAAGCTCCTAATTTAATATGGATTCTGCCTAATAATTGTATAACGTAAGGTTGATATTTAGCAGGAGTCAAAGATCTTAAAAATCTTTTTAAACCATCTTCCTGCACTATTAAATAAAAACTCATTACCAAAACGACGGCTAATTGTAAAATACCTCCAAAAATACCAGTCACGGTAGAGACTATAGAAGACGCAGCTTGAGATAAACCTAGACCAATATTTTCTAGTAAAGACTTGATCGTATTAGCAGCTTCTAGATCTGTGGTATGTTGAACTTGTGATAAATTAGAAACAACTCGTGAATAGTAATAAGGTAAGGAGTTGGCTAATTGTTGAATCTGTATCACCACTGGAGGTATTAACAAATAAATCACCAGAGCTAATATCAAAAAAATTACTACATAAATACTAACTATAGATAAAACTCTAGGAACACGACGTTTGTATAACCAATCAACCCATGGTCCAAAAGCAGCGGCTAACACTATCGCTATAAATACTAAAGCTAAAATATCAAGAATAGAGTAAAGCAAATAAAATATTGCCAGTACTATAATAATTTTAACAATACTCAACCACGAAATATCTGTTAAATGATGTTGTTGATGGTTCATATATTATTCTTTTAATAAATTATGCAAAAGTTTGGTATTCTGATATGGGCCGATCACGGCTAAAGTATAGCATTTCGGTTTAAAGATCGCACGTGCTAACTTTATCAATCTTCCAGACGTTATGGACTGTAATTTAGTTAAAAGCTGTTTAGTGGTTTGTAATTTGTGTTCTAACATTACTTGCTTACCTAGCCAATCTGCCACACCAGCCGAATCTTCCAAAGCTAATAATAACCTACCTTTTAGATATTCCTTGGCTTTGGTTAATTCCGCCGCATCTATCGGTTCAATAGTAATTCTTTTCAATTCCTCCTTAATCAATTGTATAGCTCTAGATAAACGCTCTTTATCTAAACCAGCTTGAATCACTAACAAACCTGTTTGTTCATAAGCCTGAACAGCGGTTTTAATAAAATAACACAGCCCTTCGCGCTCTCTTAATCTAGAAAATAAACGTGAACTCATATTACCACCCAAAATAGTGGACAATACCTCCAATGACAAAATATCTTTATGTCGTAAAGGCAAGGCTTTAAACCCCAAAGCGATTTGCACTTGCTCAGTTTCTTTGTGTTTCAGAATTATTTGTGGTTTAGTGATATTAAAGTGAGGCGGTTTAAATATTGGTTGACGAATTGCTGGTCGCATCACGCCAAAATATTTAGTCAGATATTTTTTATGAGCAATCGGTATGTTTCCGCTCACCACCACCAACATATTTTGCGGATGATAAAATTTATGAAGATAATTTTTAACTTGTGATAAAGTTAATGAACGCACTGATTCCCGACTACCGCTAATTAAACGACCCAAAGAGTGCCCCGCAAACATTTTTTGCTCTAATAAATCTTCTATGTACATCATTGGATTATCCTCGTACATATTTATCTCCTGCACAATCACCTCTTTTTCTTGTTTTATTTCACTAACATCAAGAATTGGCTGCCAAACCATTTCCGATAAGACGTGTAGCATTTTTGGTAAATGTAAAGCCGCGGCTTTAATGTAAAAACCGGTTACTTCTTTGCTGGTAAAAGCATTATAGTCAGCGCCTAAACTATCAATTAAATGCGTTAAAGCCGAAGCTGTCGGCCAACTGATAGTCCCTTTAAAAACCATGTGCTCTAAAAAATGAGATAGGCCAGCTTCTTTAATATTTTCTTGCCGAGAGCCGGTATGCACCAATACCAAAACTGTTACTGTTTCGGTTGCTTTAATATCAGCCAAGACTACTGGCAAACCATTATTTAAACGTAAACGCTTAACTTTCATTTATTTATAACTGTAACTTATCTTTTAAATAATCTACTAGCTCATTAATAGCTAAACGTTCTTGAGTCATAGTATCACGATCTCGTATTGTGACTTTTTTATCCTGCAAACTATCAAAATCAACAGTCACGCAATAAGGAGTGCCGATTTCATCCTGCCGGCGATAACGTCTACCAATAGACCCAACTTCATCATAATCAACCATTAAGCACGAGGTCAATTTAAGATAAATATCTTGCGCCACTTGAGTAAGTTCTGGTTTTTTAGATAAAGGCAAGATAGCCGCTTTAATGGGGGCTAGTTGAGGATGTAATTTTAATACCACCTCCATTTCTTTAGTTGATTCCGTAGTATTAGTACGACCGCCCTCTACCTCTGTATAAGCATCCACCAAAAAAGCTAAAGCAGCGCGATCAGCTCCAGCTGAAGTTTCAATAATCCAAGGTATAAATTTTTCTCGCGATTCCTCGTCGCGACAAGACAAATCATGACCAGAAAACTTACTATGCCGCGACAAATCCCAATCTCCTCGATTATGAATGCCTTCCAATTCTTTGAAGCCATCGTTGCCAGCAAAAGGAAATTTATATTCTACATCTACTGCCCGCTTAGCATAGTGTGCTAATTCATCTTTCTTATGTTCCCGAAAATTTAATTGCTCTTTACCAATACCAAAACTGGCATACCAAGATATTCTTTCTTTCAACCAATAATCAAACCACTTATCGGCTTCAGGTGGTTTAACAAACCATTGCATTTCCATTTGTTCAAACTCGCGTGTACGGAAAGTAAAATTTCCCGGGGTAATCTCGTTACGGAAAGCTTTGCCGATCTGTGCCATACCAAAAGGAATTTTCATCCGTGAAGATTGCTGAACATTTTCAAAATTAACATAAATACCCTGGGCGGTTTCAGGACGTAAATAAACTTGAGCTGCTTCTTCGACTACTGGTCCCAAAAATGTTTTAAACATTAAGTTAAAATCACGTTTCGCAGTTAATTCACCATTGCATTCCGGACATTTTAAATCACCAACTTGTTGGGGTGACTCTTTTTCCCACTTGGGACAAAGACTACGAAAGTCTTCCAATAAATGATCGGCGCGAAATCTTTTTTTACACGCCTTACAATCAACCAAAGGATCGGTAAAACTGGCCAAATGCCCTGAAGCCTCCCAAATTTTAGAGTGCATTAAAATTGAAGAATCAATTCCTACTATATTCTGCCGCAACTGCACCATATTTTTCCACCACATCCTTTTAACATTGTTTTTAAGTTCTACCCCCAAAGGTCCATAATCATAACAGGAATTAAGGCCGCCATAAATTTCTGAGGAGGGGAAAATAAAACCACGCCGTTTACAAAGCGAAACTATCTTATCCATTTTATTTTGCTCTATAGAGGTTTTAGTCATGGTAACTCTACTTTAATAAATTCTGATGTTTTTGGCAAATTTAAATAATTAACAAATTATATTACTCATTATGTTTTGCTAATAAATATGTAGCACAAAATATTGAGGAGGCATATCCCAAATATGCATAAAAATTAAATAATAAGTTTATTTGATCAAACTCTTAAATTTTTCCACCATTGGTACCGCCTCTGCCTCTACACCGTAAGCCTGGGCTAAATGAAGAGCTGTCCAATCAGCTAATATAATAGAAGAAAAAATCTTGGTCAGTCTAGAATCACTGCCCATAGATACAATTTCCACTGGAAATTTACGCTGGGTATAAATTCTTTGCAAAGTACCCATTCTGGCTTTAATGCGCGGATGATCATCGTCTGTTAAAAAGATGAATCTAAATTGGCGTGATAATTTTTTGGTACGAGCCACGGCATCAAAACCTGTCATCTCATTGTGATTCATTTCGGGCAGTATATTATAAAAAGCGGGAATTTTAGCTGTTTCATTAAACTTAATTTTCCAATTATAAGCTACTGCTTGGTTATTAGTAGAGCTATAAATAACAGGAATATAATTAACTAACTTCTCAGCCAACTTTTGGCCCAACTCCTTACTTTTGACTACATCTAGAGTAATAGCTAATAAATTTGATTGACGTAATGTTTCCTCTTCGCCAATGGCTTTTAAAATAGCGCGAAAATTAAAACCCAAAGCCATGCGTGGCTGAATGCCAGTATCAGGAATTTTAATATAAGGTATCTTATATTCCTGAGCTAATTCCAATAAACTACCACCAATGGAAATAGCTACACAATCATAATGATTCTTTAAAGCCTGTTTAAAAGTGTCCAAAGGTTCTTCAGTATTACCAGAATAAGACACGATTATGAACAAACTAGATTTTAGTTTGTCTGCTGGCATAACAGGCAGACCATAATCGCCGTGTAAAGTTATATCCAACTCCGACTTGCTAGTTTTAACTAAACGAGCTGCCAATAAACTACCACCAATGCCGCTGATGATGAAACTTTTGTATTTTTTAGATGTCAGCGCATTCTGAATTTGTGGATTAAACTCAAATTGTTTAGGAAAATTTAAAATAGCCTCGCTCATCATAAACTATCTTTTAATAAAATTAAAAAGTTTTAACCGATGTTCTATTATCTTCTCTACCCCAGTAATAGCCGGAATAGCTAGTTTATAAGGTACGACATTCTGTAGATTCTTCTTCAAACCATCTGCTATACCCTTACGCCAAGCTACCCGTAATTCAGTAGAAATATGAACGATATTGATACCTGCTTTAATAGCCGATTGAAAGTCGTGGTCGATAATGCCCGATCCGCCATGCAACACCAAAGGAATTTTTACCGCTAGTTTAATCTTGGAAATTAAATTTATATCCAACCTGGGACTGGAATGATTTTTTAACATACCATGTATATTACCAACTGCTGGAGCAAATAAATCTACTCCCGTTTCGCGGACGAATCTTTTAGCCTCATCTACTTTGGTAAAAGCGCTCTTAGTTAAAGCGGCCCCCTTCGGTAAACTAGTATAAACAACTGAATCTTTGCCAATATAACCAAGCTCTCCTTCAACTAGAATTTTTTTATTAATTTTTCTCACTATTTTTACTGCCTGTTTTGTTTGTCTAATATTATCTTCTAACGATCGACCGGCACCATCAAAAATTATAGAATCAAAACCAGCCAAAGCTGCTTGTTTTACCCCTGCTAACGATCTAGTGTGATCAGCGTTAAGAAAAATATTATAACCTTGCAATTTATAAGTTTTGACTAAAGCTACTATCTGCTCCACGCCCAGAAAAGCTCTTTCGCCTTCAGAGACACCAATAATTACTGGTAAAGATAGCTTGGAAGAGGTATCGGTCACCGCTTTTAATAAATCAAAATTACAAACATTAAAATGTCCAACAGCTCTTCTTTTTTTGGCAACTCGTTTAATTAATTGATATAAATTCATAAAATAATAATTTTAATTAGTTAAAACCAGCTAAACATGTTTTTAAGTCTGTAGTTTGTGTCCAGCCACATCTTCCATCTACTTGGCGTCCGCAGGTAGCTTTAGTATAGCAAACATATTGCGGTTTAAAATCACAGGTGGTGACAACTTCCTCATCAGCGCAAATTTGTTTACTACAGCCAGTTATCAAACAAGGTTCAGCAGTGACTTTTCTCTCTTGTTCAAATAATATGGGAATGTTAATTTGCGCATCGTGTTCTGGCAATCCCGAAGGATTATCTTTTTGTAAAATTAAAGTACCGCTAGTAGCAGTTGGTTGGGTAAAAGTCAAAGTAGCAATAAAAGGCACAAAATTTTCTGTCATCCAATCACTTTGCGCTTGGGCTATACCATGAGCTAATTCTTGGCCTTGGTTGCCCACAAGTTTAACTGGAAAAGAAGCTTCAAAAAACCAATTGCCGCGTGCTTGTCCTTTTATTAATAAAGGGCTGCTAATAACCTCGTCGTTTTGAGGTGTAGTCACTTGAATTAAATTATATAAATTGTTGTTCTTGTCCAAATCAGTATTGATAATGGTAGCTAACGAACTATCATAATAATTTTGCTTTATCAATAGAAAACCACCAATCACCACTAACAGGAAAACCAAAAAACAAACTAAAATAAAAATAATAGAAAAACCTTTAATCATATTTATGGTTGTAAAATATCTTCAGTGCGTCCATTAATAGAAATTATTACTTTTTTAAAATTAGAAAACTGTAACAAAGTTTTAGTAATTTGCGCGCTAATGGCCGTCACCCGACAAGACCCGCCCACTGCTTGTTCTAAAATTTCATCAAAATCAACTACCACTTCCTCTCCTGCCACCTCTAATTTTTGTAATTTAACTCCTGGATTAATACTAGTAAAAAAACCAGCCCCGGCTTCTTCCGTGGTTGGGCCAGTCAGTAATTCACCTATGGTTAATTTAGCTAAGTCTGTTACTGACGGCTGTTTAGCTATCCATCGTTCCACCAAAAAAACTTTACTACAATCCAGAGCTTCTGGGTCACTGAGCTTATTACCGAAATAAACTTGTATCTTGGTTAAATTTTTTGGCGGCGCTTTAGCTTCATAAACCAACCAAACATAAAAGACTAATAATAAAATTATCAGAATGACTATAACATAAATAACTGAACGTAACTTAATCATAAAGCTATTCTATATCAATTAATTCTACTTCAAAAATTAAAGTACTTTGCGGAGGAATACTGCTATTACCTTTATCGCCATAAGCCAGATCAGGTGGAATAATCAACCTCCTTTTCTCTCCTATAGTCATACCTTTCAAACCATGGTCCCAACCATTAATAACTTGCCCAGCTCCTAAAGTAAAAGTAAAAGACTCGCCACGATCATAACTAGAATCAAATTTAGTATTATCCAAAAGCCAACCAGTATAATGCACTCCCAACTTATCACCTGATTTAGTTTCTCTACCACCTTGACCCTGTTGAATAATTGCCATTTGTAACTTATCAACTACCTGCGGTTTATTGCCAGATGACTGATCCGGATTTGATTTATTTAGATTCAGATCATCCTGCCAAACTATTTGCTCGTCCGCGGAATTATTAATAGCGGCAGGTTTATTTTTCTCTCCTGTTTTAATTATAAAAAATAAACCTCCTACCAAAAAAATCAAACCCAATACCGAACCTATCACCGCGCCAGCGGTTTGTCCTTGGTAACCTGATTGTGGCCGTTCAATTCTTAATTCCATAAATTTATAATTTAGTGGCTTTCTCTATCCTAATTACCCCGCCGGGCTCTAAAACCACTATATCACGCCGGCCGAGTTTACCAGTTAAAAGGTAATTAGCTAAAGCATTATCCACTTTATCCTGAATAACGCGTTGCAACGGTCT
>CAZMMW010000008.1:0-22424 GCA_964567515.1 uncultured Gammaproteobacteria bacterium
GAACGCTCCGCTGTTAACGGAGAGGTCGCTGGTTCGATCCCAGCCCCCAGAGCCAAGACAACTTGTTCTAAACGACCGAGGTGCGTCAGTTAAAATCCTCATAGTTATTAGGTCGTTTCAAAACACGAAGTTCTTTCACTTCGTGTTTTGTTTTGCAAAATAACTAAATCATATAAAAAAGCCAGTGTTTTTTTGGTTCGATCCCTATCCCTATTCATTTAGCTAATTTAACTGATTTATTTTGTAGGAGAAGGGTGCCTTGTATGTGATAAAGTAACCCTCTTTTTTCATCTCTTGATCCTTCTCGTAAGATGAATTTAGCGTAAGATTTGATATCAATTTTGGGTAGTAATTCTACTATTTGTTCTTTACCAGCAATCAATGTTAGTAGTTTTTTTAATTTATCTATGTCAGCTTTAATTTTATCTAGTGCATCTGATTCATTGAGTTTAATCTCCTTAATTATAGGTTCGAGTTGTTCAACAAGCTCTTCTTCTCTGATGGCTGACTCAGAACAATTTTTTTTCTCCACGGGAACAGTGGTAATAAACATAACGACGTATAGTACCGTCCATAAACTTCTTAATCTTTTCCTCTGCTGTAACACCTGAGCCACAGGTGCCACATTTCATAAGACGGGTGAAAGAGAATTCCTTGGTGCCAGGTATTCCTTTAGGAATTAGCTTTAGATTTTCTTGTACTTTATCGAATAACTCTTGGTTTATTAATGGTTTATGTTTTCCTTGGTACCAATTACCGCTCTCTTTAGGAAATTCATATCGACCAGTATAGTAAGGGTTAGCTAGCATTAAATAAATGGTACTTAAACTTACTTTTTTACCAGTTCGACTTCTAAAATTAATTTCGTCATCAAACCATTTTTGTATTCGCCTACCACTCCAACAATCGTTAGCCATGTGTTCGAACATTTGTTTGATTACAGGAGCTCTTTCTGGGTCTATAAGTACCTTTCTTTGGCCCTTAGGTGAATTAGTGTCGTGTAGATATCCCAAGGGTGACATATTTGGTCGGTAGCCCATTTTCACCTTAGCTTTAAATCCACGTTTCACATTCAAACTTTTATTATCATTCTCAAGCTTAGCTTGACTACACAGGATCATTAAAAGAAATTTTTCGTTTGGATTATTAGTAAAAATTTGACTAGTGGTGTGTATTTGTAATAGTTTGCCTTGATCCATAAGGTCGACTAATGTGCCTAAGTCGCCTGCATTACGACTTAGTCTATCAGGTGCCCACGTGAGAATTGCATTAAACTTCTCGCCCCTTATATCATTTAGGAGTTGGTTGTAAATAGGTCTGCAACCTGAAGTTTTAGCTGAGTGGCTCTCTTTCAGCATTTCCACAATTTCCAACCCTTCACGTTCAGCTACAGCCGTCATCTCTTTGGTTTGTGAATCTATAGATAATGCCTGCCGTTCGTCGTCCTCAGATGACTTGCGGGCGTACAAACAGTAACGTAGTGTTGGTTGGTTTAAGATAGCTTGTTGCATAGTACTATCTAGGAATGACGCAACATCGGAGTGTTTGCAAGTTGATAAACTGTAGGTAACTAAAGAAACTTAAAGCTTCCCATAAACATGTACAGTTAACACCTGTTACCATACACCTTATCAAGTATTACCATATGGTGTTAACTGTACAAAGACTTGACAGGATAGAGTGACTATGTTAAGATTGAGTATTACAAAAATAAATCATTAAAATTAATAAAAATATCTTTAACAAGCTATTTTTATCCTTACCAACCTGTCCTAAAGTTAGCCTTTAGCTTAGATTGGTGAGGATAAATATTAAATAATTTCCAAACCAAAATAAATCACAGTTACAATCACAATTACAAGAAAGGATGAACCCAATGGATACCCCATTGTCGCCATCTGTCACAGAAACAGATCAATACCTTACCGAAGGTCAAATCGGTAAAATTTGCGAGATGATCGCAGCCACACTCCGTAAGGAACGTAATCGTTTCCCCAAAGGTTCCGTGCAGGACATCATCGAGAAACACACCACCCAACTCCAGAAGGAAATGGCCTCGGCCACTGTCACGGTATTTGAGAACATCATTGTTCTCACAAGCAACATCATCACCCGTCCTGTGAAAGTCAACCGCCATCGCAAACCCCAAGAAATGATTGAGGCACTGGGTCGTGTCCAGTACACGGAAAAATCCGTGGTCAAGATCATTCCCATGGAGGAAGGTGAAGATAAGGTCGTTGAATTTTTCAAAATGGACCAATTCACTAGTGATGATAAATTAGATCAAGAGCTTGACCGGCGAGGGTTAAAACGCGACATCTATGCCCAGGCCGCAGTCAACGAGGCCGATCCCACTTTTGCCGATACTCATCCAAATGGGATGAGTTGGAAGGATGAAAACGGTAATTGGTGTTACATCGCTTTCCTCCGCCCTGGCGATGAGCGCTACGTCGACGTGTACCGCCACAGCTTCGTCTGGCTTGACGACTGGTGGTTCGGCGGCGTCCGCAAGTAACTTGGGCAATTGGGCCCATAAGTCCTTGATTCAACTTGGAATCTTGGTCGTTTCAAAAAACCGTTTGCAATTTGTCTCGCAAACGGTTTTCTTTTTGTATAAAAATTGCTAAGCTTGAGTATAGATAAATTGTAATCTACGGCTAAGGCTTTGGGTTATTTATCCCGCACTGCTAAAAACCAGAGTAGCGATAGGCATGTCTTATCGCTAGCGTGTTCGTAGCAGCTCCTAAGTGGAGAGACTTGGTACAGCGTACTGGTTGGGCAATCCCCACAAATAAAATACAACCTTGAGAGTAATCAAAAGGTGGTGGTGTAGAGGGTAGGCTGTATGTTCGCTTTCAACCGCAATGACGATGAGCGCAACGTCAACGTGAACCGCAACAACAACGACTGGAATGACAACTGGTGGTTCGGCGGCGTCCGCAACTTTCTCCCACCCTCTAGTTTTAAACTAGAGGGTTACTTTTATAAGTTGTTTTTTCCAACCCCCGAGCATTTTGCCTGTTTCTATGAGTGGCGTAGATAGTTCTGCTAATTTTTTGCTATCTATAGCCTTTAGTTCCCAGATAATTTGTAAGAAATGTTTAAGTAGGTCAAGTTTGATGCTAGCCTTTTCAATAGTTGAGATTTTTTGATCTCTTGAGGTATAGGTAGCGATGATAATCAGTTCTATTAGTTCAATAAACAGTAAGTTGATTTTTTCAGCTAATGAGTAACGTGTTAATCTAGGTATGTGTGGCAAGTAGGCATGCCAAAGTTTATAGACTTGAGTTATCTTTTGTAAAATAGGAAGGTCGTTTGTTGGGTGCATAGTCGGGGGGGGTGATATTGGGCATAATTTTTATGAAAATTCAGTTAAATGTTAGTTATACAGATATTATAAACGTTGATAATTTACTTGATGCTTGGCGTGAGTTTGCTGTAGGAAAATTAAAGAAACGCGATGTCCAGACGTACTCTTGTAATCTACTCGATAATATTATACAACTTCATAATAATTTAACGAGCAAGAGTTACGTACATAGCGGTTATGAGAGTTTTAGAATTTCTGATCCTAAACCGCGTCACATTCATAAGGCTAGTGTAAGGGACAGACTGCTTCACCATGCCTTATATAGAGTACTCTATCCATTTTTTGATAAGACCTTTATAGCTGATTCGTATTCTTGCCGTTTAGGTAAGGGTACTCATAAAGCCATGGATAGGTTTAGAGGTATGGCTTATAAAGTGAGTCAGAATCATACCAGAACTTGTTGGGTTTTAAAGTGCGATATAAAGAAATTTTTTACCAGCATTGACCATCAGGTACTTAAGGGTATTTTAGCAAGTTACATTCCCGATGCAGATATTTTATGGCTCTTAAATCAAGTGATTGATAGTTTTTCAATTGGACTACCTGGGAAAGGTTTACCTTTGGGTAATTTGACCTCGCAGTTGTTTTGTAATATCTACATGAATGAGTTTGATCGGTTTGTGAAGCATAAGCTCAAAGCCAAATACTATGTACGCTATGCGGACGATTTTGTGTTTTTATCTTCCGATAGAACGTGTCTCGTCCGCACGATTTCTCAGGTAGATCAGTTTTTACGTGACCAACTTAAGCTATCGCTGCACCAAGATAAGCTCTTTGTACAAACATTTGCTTCGGGAGTAGATTTTTTGGGCTTAGTCCATTGGCCTACACATCGAGTTTTAAGAACAGTGACAAAGCGACGCATGATACTCAAACTTCATCGTAGGGCTGATGATTTTAAACATGGTATTATTTCTACTTCAACTTTAAATCAGTCAGTACAATCATATTTTGGTTTATTACAGCACAGTAATAGCCACAATCTTAGTAGAGTTATTAAAGATATTTTTATTCACATTGCTGAATAAGATCGCTTTAATACCATTCTTTCAATGACCTATTTATAAACTTCTAGCGATTGTGAGAATGCTGTAACTTCTCCTACTTTCTCATTTGAATAAGCATCGTGCACTTCAAAATGACTATAACCAGTTATTGATTTCTTTAGTGTTGCAACTTTGGCTAAAAAGTCTTTCTTGAAAGCTACCGTTTGTGTATACCACACAGGTCCAGCATATACTATGCTTGCCTTATCAGAGAATTCATACGATTTTACTAATCCGGCTTTAGTGGCTAAATCAATGACTTCGTTTAACTCTTTTTGTGCAGCTTCTTTTTGTTCCGGTGTCTGCGAGACAACTTCTTCTTTCTTAGTGTCGGGTGAATTTGTGTTTTGATTATTACCACCCGAGCTGGCTAAAATTATTATGATCAGTAATATTGGTGACCATACCCACCAATATTTCCAGAACATTTTTGTATACTTTGGAAATTTGTCTTCCATGGTTTTTTAGGTTACTGATTAGGCACTTGAATTGTACTTATATTGTACTATTTTTGTTTCATTTATCAAATACTTTGTTATAACAGTACCGGTATGGTTCCTGGTAGTCTAGTTGGTAAACTGTAGGTAACTCGTCTTCGTATTTTGATTGAAAAGTGCTAAAATTGGGTGGATTATGATTTTATTTTCAACCTCCCAATTATCTAATTGAGTATGCTCACGGTACTCTGTAAAATTTGTAATGCTAAAAAAGAAAATACGTATTGTTATAATTGTGGCGCTGAGACACCCACATTTTTTGGTAAGGAATTAATAGAGAAAGTGGCGCTTACTGACTCGTTAAGGAATTTATCTAAATCGCTGCAAAGGATTAATGGAAAACCGCTGAGAGAAATTGAACAGTACATAGGTAATAGAGATGGAAATGTGATATCAGAATATGAACGGTGGCGGACAAAAAGTGAACCAACTCAAGTGATTCATAGGCTGTGGAGAAGAATAGGAAATGTGTTTAGAAAAGTGCATGAACACCAAAAATAACAAACAATACCCGTTTACAGGTCAGTCAAATTTGATAAAGTACTTATATGAAAATCCAACCTATTTTTGCGACAACTTTAGCTGAAGATTTTTATTCGGCTTGGGGCACACTTCACCCCAAAGGGACTAAGGTTAGTTTTGCTACGGGTTTGTTAACTAAGAGATTTGGTAAATTTTTGATGACAACCCCAGATCCAGTTTCGTTAAATCTTGATTTAGCAGAAAAGATGATTGAAGAAGCAAAACGAGTGGAAGCGGAGATAAAGGAAGCTAAGAATAATTTGGTTTTTTCCAAGTTGAATAACACTCCTAGCGCTACACCGCTTAATTCAATTAAAAATGATCCAAGCGCAGAAGTTTTTAAAAAATACGATGAGCAAAAATTATATAATTACCTAGAGTTATCAATAAGCGCAGTAGTTCATTTAGTTACAGCTGTAGAAACTTTTGTTAACATTTTAATTCCCCATGACTATGCTCATACAGAGAGAGTCCTATTTCTCTTTAAGAGGAAAATTTTTAAGCCAGAAATTGAAAGATATTTTACTCTACAAAGGAAAATTGAATTACTAGCTCGGATTAAACAAAAACAAGATATCAAGCAACAAGTTTTTTGGGAGTCTTTTAAAAAAATTAAACGTCTTAGAGATGAGGTTATTCATCTAAAGAGTTTTAGGCACAATTCGAATTTAGTTAAGGTATACAATCCAATTTTCATAACGCTTTTCGATATCGATTTAAGTAAAATATTTGTGGAGATTAAAAATTTAATAAACTATATAGAACCAACTTATATTAAGTCATGACTCAAAATACTGATAAGGAGCCAAAAAAGGTTGAGAGCCAACTCCAGGCTTTGGCCGAGGTGGCTTTGGAAACTTACTTTAAATTTAAAATTAAGGATAAACAAAATACTGACAAATAAGGCCGAAGTACTGTCTCATTTGTCTCATTTCTATATATGACCGTAGTGCCAGAAGCTCCTCTTTAAGAGAGGTATAAAAGGCTTGTAAGGGGTAGTCTTAGAGCGGTACGCGGAGCCATTAAATTAGATATGAACTCATTTTTGGAAGATGAGAATATTCGCTTGCATAGCCTCACCAGTAGCGGGAATGGGCTTCACAAAAATTTTTCGGTGGCTAAATCCATAAATACATTATATCCTATTTTGGGATTATACCACAATAGGATATACAATACAAATAAGTATGAGCAAGTCGGTTTACTCAAAAGACTATAAGGAAATTATAGAACGCCTGAAAAAGGCGCGTATTGAGGCCGATCTATCCCAACAGGCAGTAGCCGATAAATTGGGTAAGCCGCAATCTTATATTTCAAAAATTGAATCCGGTGAAAGGCGACTTGATGTTGCCGAAATGAAGAAATTTGCGGCTATTTACAAAAAGCCAGTAGATTTTTTCTTAAAATGACTACCAATATTAAAAAATCAACTGACGCAATTAAATTCCTTCAAACATCGGAAGGTAAGATTTTAACTTATCTAAAAAAGATCGTTGGTAGTAAGGATTTCAGTTATCGCACTTTTGGCACAACTATTGAAGAACACCTAACAGATGCGATAGTTAAGATCTTAACCGAGGGTGGATTTATAAGGAGTAATTCTGACTATTCCGTTTCTCCTAATAAAAATTATTTTCCCGACTTTGAATTAAAAACAAAATCGGCTCTCGCCATAGAATTTAAGTCTGGTAATAGAAGTCAATATCGCGGTGGGAAATGGGTAAAAGTGAAAAATAGCGAAAATGATATGGGCACGCTTAATGAATGGCCTAGAAAGATTGAAAAATTTGGCGGTGATAATATTTATTATATTTTTGTCATTTACAATTTTAATGATACAGATAAAGAAGTTTTGAGCGTTAAGGTTGCTCCATTCTATCAATTCATTGGGTTAAATAGCGGCAAAGTTCTCAAATACAGAGAGAAAGATGGAAATTTAAGGCCAAGAGATTTTGATGTTGAACCGTCAATAAAAACATTTAAACAATTTATGGAGCTATTGAATAAAACAATAGTTTATAGATCGAAAAGAATTATCAAGCGTCATCGCTTAATAATCAAAAAAACAAATGAGGTCACTAGAAAAGAGTTGGATTAGCCGATTTATTCTTTTGCTTCGTAGTTAATTGAGGGTTATCAATTGGAAAAACTCCCTCGTCCTCGGAAATAGTTAAATTTCTCAAATACTTAGAGGCTGTTTCTGTTCCGTTTCCATTATACTTATAACCATTGCTTGAACGATAATTTACCTTCTTTAGTTTGTCTGCCACAATTTTTTTGTACTTTGGGTCAATGTCAATTCCGATAAAATTTCGGCCAAGTCTTTTTGCAGCTAAGGCAGTTGTTCCCGCTCCAATAAACGGGTCGAGAACTATATCATTTTCGTCTGTCGTCATAAGTACTAGCCGTTCAAGCAATGGCTCAGGAAGCTGGCAGGGATGAGCATCTCTGCGAGCGTTATGTCTTATTCGGTGTATATCTGCCCACACATCGCTTAGTAATGTTCCATGAGGGTGAATTTGACTTTTCTTTCCCCCATAATCCTTAATCATTTCTCCACAAGTCCTACATTTTTTGTGAGGAGCTCTAAGTTCATGGAATTTAAAACCCTTTGGAATCTTTGTATAAAAAAGTATTCCGTAATGTGCCGGCAAGAGAGTTTTTCCTAGTGGAGTACTCATTGAATCCCAAGCAATCCAGTGCTTGAAAATAGCAATCCTGTTTAGATGAGCCGCATAGTAAGTTAACCATTTCGGGATGTTGTGTACCAAAATTGTGCCTGTTGACTTTGTTATTCTCACCATTTCAGTTAGCCACCGCTCGCACCATTTTACATAATCATCAGTAGCCTTCTTGTCTTTATAATTTCCGTATTTCTTGTTTAAGTTAAATGGCGGATCAGCAAAAGTCATATCAATCGAATTGTCTGGTATTTTCCGCATTTCCTCGATTGAATCTCCGCAAATAATTTCATTGAGAGGAAGTTTTTTGTATTGTTTAATTTCCGTTTTAACTTCTGGAAGTGAAATGGCTACTGGAGTTTCTTCTCGGATAACATCAAGGACAATTCCTTGGATTGAAACATCTCGCCCGTTTCTAAAAATTAGTGGCTCCATAGTTTTATTGGCGGGCTGTAATCGGATATGCCCTCTTTCTTTGTAGAATTTCTTTAGTGTTGCTTCGTGGTTATCAATTAACGCAACTACTTTTTGACCATTTTCTGCGGTTTCTTGTTGATGAACCAAAACTATGTCTCCATCATTAATATTTTCATCAATCATGCTTTCTCCGACAACGCGGAGAGCATAAACTTCTGCGGATGACGGAATTTTAGATTTTGGAACAGCGATTGTTTCTTTGTTTTGGATTGCCTCTATAGGTTGTCCTGCGGCAATAGTGCCAAGCAAGGGAATTTTTATCATTATTTCTATGCCAGTGGCCTCAATGGCACGTGGTTGATTTTCTTTTTTAGAAAGCATGCCCAAATTTTGAAGTTTGGAAACATGAAAATGGGCAGTTGAAACAGAAGCAAGTTTGAATTTCTTGCGTATCTCATCAAGAGAAGGGGCATATCCCTTTCGTTTTTGGTAATCAATTATAAAATCGAGAACCTGCTTTTGCTTTTTTGTCACCATACTGATATTATAGAAAATAAATAGAAAGTGCGAAAGAGGTAGTTATCCACAATGATACTTATACCAGAAATTTATGAAAAAGTAGCTGAAATAAAATCATGAAAAAAGAAGAAAAAATATTTATACACAATGAGCTTTTTCCGCAAATAGAATCTGAAGAGCAATTTCAAGGTTATGTTAAGTCTCATCCTGAATTTGACCCGGAGTATATTTTGCAACATTACTATATTCACAGGCTGGATACTCGTAATTGGCTTGAATCAATATGGAAGCGATATCGTGATTATGCCGAGCCAGATTTTTTAACTCATTTAAGAGAACCAAAAGGATTTCACCCCTTTACTTGGCAGATGTATCTTGCATCAGTGTTTTTAAACAAAAACTATCAACTTCATGCAAATAAAGGCACTGGACCAGATTTGCAAATTAAAATTGGGGACAAAAATATTTGGATAGAAGCAGTGAGAACAACGCCCGGAGAAGACAAATCTTCTGCGGGCTTGCCTCAAAGCGGTGCCATATACGACGGTCTCGATCCAAGAGTGGCAAGAATAAGTAATGCACTTACAGAAAAACATAAGAAGTATGTGGAAAAATATAAGGGTTCAATTTGTAAAGAAAATGACCCATTTATTATCGCAATCAATGGTAGCGAAACAAATTCGCTCAATGAAAGTAGGGCTGCAGAAGCAACTGTGTATGGTCGTGGCAATGATGTATTAAAACGAATGCCGGATGGAAGTATGCAAGGAGGATTTTACGAACTGCACGAATCTTTTACGATACAAAAAGATGGTATACCAGTTACAATACCAGCGAATTATTTTTGCAATGACACACATAAAGAGATAAGCGGGATTATTTATTGTGAGCAACATATTATAAATGCAAATAATTACGGCAGAACACCAGAGGGAAATCTTTATTTTCTATTAAATTCATATGCGAAAAATAAAATTGATACAAAGGAATTTAATATCGGCAAACTTATTTTAATGAATAACAATAGACAAATAATTAGAGAGTACGAAAAACCAAAAGAAGATACATTGACTAAATAGCTAAGAGATTGTCGCCGAAAAATTTTTGCGAAGTCCAAGCGAGGGCGAGGCAGTCAAGTCAGGTTTCGCTTTTTGGATTTGTGTATCAGATTTGGTAAAATGATTTCAAAAGTTTGCGAATGTTTTAATTCGGGAGTTGGGTTGATAAAATAAATTTTAATCAAAATATTTTTTATCTTGATAAAAATATTTTTTATTCCACGACATTAGAGCGGTGTGTAAAAACATCTTCACTATAGTCCAGCGGCCAGTTTTTTGAAAACGGCGATTAGTGACAACCAGGTGACCTTTGACAATGCCAAATTTTTTAAGAGCTACTTTTTTAGTTAAAAAATAATCTTCAGCATAAGTTACTTTTTCATCAAAACCACCAAATTTATTAAATACTTGCCGTCTAAATAATATAAACATGCCACTAGCCCATGGTCTCAGAAATTGAGAGAAAAACTGCGCGACGTTATTTAAAAAATAGATTAGTTTGTCAGCCCAATTACCATCCGGGCATTTTAAATAGGTAGTAACACAATCTAAATTTTTATCAGTTATCAAAGTCATAGCACGACTGAGCAGAGTGGCGTCTTTAAGCTCTACATCAGCATCAACAAATAAAATAAAATCCGAATCACTATTTTTAGCGCCCTGATTGCGGCCATAAGAAGGTAAACCACCACTGACTATTTTGATATCAAGTTGATTTTGATAACTGAAAATTACCCCTTTAGTTTTATCAGTAGAATGGGCATCAGCCACTACGATCGGCATTTGATTGCCAGTTAAATAATCTTGTTGTAATAGGGAATTAAGCAGCTTGCCGATATAGTGCTCTTCGTTTTTTGCTGGAATTACAATAGCCAAGGAGGTTTTTGCCATAGTGTTTACAGTGTAACATTTTTAGATAAGATGTAAAAATATAGGGGAGACGATAATAAAGTTGAGCAAGAGATTTTTAATTTATAACTAAAACGGTTTTAAATGAGCAGAAGATTAGGATTTTATGTTATAATAAAATACAGTAGAGTAGATTGTTATGTTAGCTAGTAATTTAAAGGAACGAGTGAATCAGCCTGCTTTTACCTTAGCGGAGGTATTGGTAGTTTTGGGTATTGTCATAATGATTGCTTTGATAAGCATTCCTTTGTTTCGGTCGGATCAACAGAATTTGGAATTAAAGAGCTCGGCTAAGTTATTTGTTACCCATTTACGTTTAGCCCAACAGAAAACAGTTGGCGAACAGGTTACTTATTTGATTAAACTTTTTTCTTTTCCAGATCGTTATCGGCTTATTAAGCGCACTACCGGTGATGAAACTATTTTAGAGCAAAGATTAACTACCGGTATTATTTGGCAGAATAAGGGAAACTTTACTAATAATGAGATTATTTTTACTACCAATGGTGCAGTGGCGCAGTCAGGTATAGTAACTTTGCAAAATGTAAATAGTCACACCATTAGTATAGATATTAAACCATCTGGCTATGTTAAGATTAATTAATTTTCAAAAACAGCAGGGTTTCAGTTTAATGGAAGCTTTGGTAGCAGTCTCTATTTTAGCGTTAACTTTAGTGGCGGTAATTGGAGTCTTTCCTTTGGTTTTAAAGATGAATAAATTAGCTGAACAGACTACTTTAGCTTCTAATTACGCCAAAGTTAAATTAGAAGAAATTTTAATTAAACCTTATGATGAAGTTGGCGCTGGCATTATTGAAACTCGGCACCGTTTATCTACCAATCCCCAAGATCGCATTTATAGCATTGAACGCCAAACCGAGGTTACCTTAGTAAATGCGAATTTGCAGACCAGTGGTACGGATGTGGGTTTAAAAAAGATTAATGTGACTATGTGGTGGCCCGGACAGTTTGGCGCGACTAATTCTCTAACTATGACTAGCTTATTAGGAAAAAAGTAATATGTTGAGACGCCTAGGTTTTTCTTTAGCTGAAGTGTTGGTGGGATTACTGGTAGTTATTTTAGCTATCACCGCTATTTATTCTATTTATTTATTGTCTCGCACGGTTAAGAACCAAAGTGAAACTAGAGCTGAGTTAATACAAAACGAACGAGCTATGTTAGATAGATTAACTCGCGAACTAAGACAAGCCAACACTATCGTAACACTCTTACCAGCTGCGGAAATTATGTTTGAAGATGGTCATGGTAATTTGGCTGGCCAACCTATACAATATATTCGTTATTATTTAAACGGCACAGGTTTATATCGGGAAGTGAGTTATTATTCTTTTGCTAGTGACCCTTTAAGCCATGTGGTTTATAATGAGATTGATGGCCTGGGTCATCCGCCTAATAAAACTATTACTGAGAATCGTTTAGTAGCGGAATATATTACTAATTTAAACTTTTCTGGCATAGCGGCTAAGGGTAATATAATTATTGATTTAACTTGCACTAAAGCTAATCAAACTATAAACTTAACTAGTTATGTTAACTCGCGTAACCTTAAATAATCAAACTGCTGGTTTTGTCTTGTTGCTGGTAGTGGCAGTGATGGGCACCTTACTTTTTTTAGCAGGTTATTTTTTAGAACAGGCAGTTAGTGAGATAAAAATTGCTAAAAATGAGAGCGCGGCCGCTAAAAGTTATTATTTAGCTGAAGCCGGTATTAATGAAGCTATTTATAAATTTAAAAATGACAGTAATTGGCGGATTAAGTTTTTAACTGGAGCTTTAGTTAATGAAACCGTTACTCGTGCCAATGTCTTTGATGGCAGTGGTAATTATACTGTTGTAGCTACTAGTATAAGCAATGCTCTGGCAGATATTACTACTACTGCCACTTATAATATTGGTAACCAACAAACAAAAAGAGTTATTAAAACTAGATTAGCCAGAGCCACTAACCCAGCTCTTTCTTGGCCGCAGTCTTTTTATGCTGGCGGTCGGGGCGGACAACAAAATGGTAATTTAACAGTAGAACGCAATTGCTCTGTCAACGGCGGTGTTTTGCATGCCAATCAGAATTTAAAAGTAACTAGTCGTGCTAATTTTATAGTTAATAATGCGGGCGTGACTTCTACTAATAATATTATAGTTAACGCCGGTTCTAATTTAATATTAAACAATAGTACTAAAACAGAAGGTTTGCCGTTAGTTCCTATGCCGCAAGTTGATTTTGATTCAGTTTCTTTGACTTCTTATAAGAACAGGGCTGATCAAACTTATACCGCCGCACAATTTGCCGCTTTGCCCAGTGGTACGATTTTGAATGGTATTACTTTTGTGAGCGGTGATGCAACTTGGACTAATAAAAATTTAACTATCAATGGTTTATTAGTATCCAGCGGTAGGATTACTATCAATCTAAATGGTAGTAAAACATTGACTACTAACAACCACATCAGCGGCTCTGGTATTCTAAGCAAAACATCTTTAATTATTAATGCTGTGAATACCGCTCAAGTTAATATTCAAGGTTTATTATATGCCAGCAGTGCGTTTAGTATGAATTTTGAAGATGATACAAGTTTTACCATTACTGGTGGTATTATTGGCTGGCACGTTACTTTAGCGGGTGACGATGCTGGTGTTTGTAATATTACTTATAATGAGAGTTTAATACTCACTCCTTTGGATCCGGTTTATAATTTAGGCGACAGCCCCATTATTGAAGTCAATCACTGGGAGGAACAATATTAATATAGCAAACAAAAAAGCACTTACTCTGATTATAGTTTTTCTTCCACGCCGCATTTCGTTAGTGGGTGGGTAGGTTTTATTACTTGGTTAACGACTCGTACTTGATAGTGAACCGCCTGTCTGGGTTGGCGTATCTTTTATTTTTATCTTTTTTATTTCATCGCGATGATTTTTATGGCTTTGGGCGCAGGACTAGCATTTCTTATTGAACAGGGTTCAAAAAGGGAAAAGAAGAATCGGATATCATCCATACCACCTAGATTAAATTGTTTGGTATAAAACAAAAAACTTTAGAGCCAAACAAAATTGTGAATCATAACAACCAATATCAATAAGTAATCCTAATTTTAGGAATCACTTTTATTTTTGCCAAAAAGCAGAAAAAATGTTAAATTTAATAGGATTATGAATCTATGTAATATAGCTCAAATGAAGGATTTAGTAGGTAAAGAAATGACCCTACATGGCTGGGTGGTCAATGTGAGATCATCAGGTAAAATTTATTTTTTGCAAATCAGGGACGGTTCTGGTTTTATCCAAGCAGTCGTGGACAAGAAGACAATAGATCAAAAATTTTGGCAGCAAGTGGAACAGGTAACCATTGAATCATCTGTTATTATTAACGGTGTAGTTTTTAAGCACCCTAAAAAAGACGAATATGAGCTACAAGTTAAAAGCCTGACTTTGCTGCAGCAAGCCCCGGAATATCCAATTGGCAAAAAAGAGCACGGTCCTGATTTTTTATTAGATAACAGACATCTGTGGCTAAGGTCACCTAAACAATGGGTTATTCAACGAGTCAGGAATACTATCATTAATGCTATTTACGAATATTTAAATCATGAGGGTTTTATTAAAATTGATTCGCCGATTTTAACTCCTACTTCTTGCGAAGGCACTACGACGCTTTTTCAAATAGATTATTTTGGTGAACCGGCTTATCTTACTCAATCTGGTCAGCTGTATTTGGAGGCAGCTATTGCTGCGCATGGTAAAGTTTTTGATTTTGGTCCGGTCTTTCGTGCAGAAAAATCAAAAACTCGCCGGCACTTAATTGAGTTTTGGATGATGGATGCCGAAATGGCGTTTGTGGAACACGAAGCTAATTTAAAAATTCAAGAAGCATTAATTTCTTTTATTGTAGACAAGGTGTTGACGGATAATAAAAAAGAATTAGAAATTTTAGAACGCGATACCAAGCCTTTACAAAATATTAAGCCACCGTTTTATAGAATTAGCCATACTGAAGCTATTAAGAAGTTACGCGCCGAAGGAAGTGATATTGGTGATCTTGATGATTTAGGAGCAGATGATGAAACTAAATTAACCAAGATGTATAATAAACCGGTCTTTGTAGAGAAATATCCTGCTTCAGTCAAAGCTTTTTATATGAAACGTGATCCGCAAGACCCGGAGCGAGTATTGAATGCTGATTTATTAGCGCCAGAAGGTTACGGTGAGATAATTGGCGGTAGCCAGCGTGAAGATAATTATGACGAATTATTAAAGCGTATGCGGGAACATAAATTACCCATAGCACCATTTCAATGGTATTTGGATTTGCGTAAATATGGCAGTGTACCACATTCTGGTTTTGGCATTGGTCTGGAACGAGTAGTGGCTTGGATTTGCGGTTTAGCGCACGTGCGCGAAACTATTCCTTTCCCAAGGTTATTAAATAGGCTGAATCCTTAATTTATCATTATGCAAAAGGAGTATTTATATATTGGCGACGAGGAGGTATATAACGGTAATTATCTGCTGGCACTTTTCAGAATTGTGCCCGCCGATCAATTGTCGCTTGAAGATGTTGCTAGTGAAGTGGCGGCTAAATCATCTACCGGTAGTAATCTGAAAGTTGGTTCAGCTACACCCTTTTCTTCTAACCTTAATGCTCGGGTGTACAAGATAGATAAAGAGAATAATTTAGTTTGGATAGCTTATCCTTGGGAAATTTTTGACAGCGATGGCAATGTTCAAAATATTTTGACGTTTATTGCGGGCAATATTTTTGGAGTAAGCCAAGTGCACGGGTGCAAGTTATTGGACGTATATTTTCCTCCGCTAGCTGACACCTTGCTGTCGGTAGCCAGGTTGCTACTCCCAACCATTTCTAATTCGCGCGAATTAGAAAATATGAAAAATATATGAATCGAATTTTTATTAAAGAATTAGTTAATAAAGTAGGCGAGGAAATTTTGCTTAAAGGTTGGGTAAATGCTCGGCGCAATATGGGTAAAATTGCCTTTATTGATTTACGCGATATGACAGGATTGATGCAGGTAGTACTGGCGTCAGCTGGATTGGATGACAAGGGCAAGGAAGCAATGCCCAGGATCCGTCCGGAATTTGTGCTGGCTATTAAAGGAAAAGTGCAAGCCCGGAAAAAAGGTAATGAGAATCCTAATTTACACTCGGGAAAGGTGGAAGTTTTAGCATCAAGTGTAGAAATTTTAAGCGAGTCTGAAACCCCGCCGTTTGAAATTGATAATGAAGAGCGACAGGCGGCAGAAGAATTGCGACTTAGATATCGTTATCTTGATTTGCGGCGCGAACGGATGGTTTATAATATTAAATTGCGTTCCAATGTTATTAGATATGTCATTGATTATTTAACTGATAGGGGATTTACTTATATTCAAACCCCTATGTTTTCTAAATCCACTCCCGAAGGCGCACGTGATTATTTAGTACCATCGCGAGTGCATCAAGGAAAGTTTTTTGCTCTACCTCAATCACCGCAGCAATATAAGCAGCTCTTAATGGTGGCGGGGTTTGAAAAATATTTTCAAATAGCACCGTGTTTTAGAGATGAAGACGCGCGAGCTGACAGAAGTCCGGGAGAATTTTATCAAATTGATATAGAAATGTCGTTTGTCACACAGGAAGAAGTGTTACAATTGACCGAAGATATGTTTACCTCATTAATTAAAAAATTATTGCCAGATAAAAAAATCACCTTTACTTCCTGGCCGCGGTTAAAATGGGATGAGGTGATGAAAAAATACGGCACGGATAAGCCGGATTTAAGAAAAGATAAAAATAATCCCAACGAACTAGCATTTGCTTGGGTAATGGATTTCCCTTTATTTATCAGACAAACCAAAGAAGATTTTTTCCATGGTTCAGGTAAAAGTCAATGGGCACCATCGCATCACATGTTCACCGCTCCCAAAGAAGAAGATCTGTCACTGCTTGATAAAGATCCGGGCAAAGTACATTCATATCAGCACGATTTAGTGCTTAATGGTTATGAAGTGGGGGGTGGTAGTATTAGAATTCATAACTCAAAAATTCAGGAGAAGATATGGGATTTAATCGGATTTTCTGAAGAGCAGAAAAAGCAATTTGCACATCTTATTGAAGCTTTTAAATATGGCGTGCCGCCACATGGCGGTATTGCGCTAGGTATTGATAGATTGATAGCTATTTTAGCGGGTGAAAAAAATATTAGGGAAGTGATTGCTTTTCCTTTAACCGGTGAGGTAAGAGATCCTTTAATGGGCGCGCCGTCAGAAGTAACTCAAGAACAGTTAGATGAGCTTGGTCTGGAAATTAAAAAATCAACCTGCCCGCCGCTTACCTCTTATTAACGACGAGCCATTACTTTGGGTTAAGGTACGACCATTTATCATCATATAATATTTAAGCATTAGCTAATGAGCAGACGGGAAATCAAAATGTAAAATTATTTTTTAATTTTGAATTGTTATTTTGCACTTTGGTTTTTACATTTTAAATTTATACCATGCGTTTATCTCCCTTACAAAAGTATATTTTGCGCGCTTGTTATTCGCGACAACCCAAGGTGAATAGATTAGGTTTTGGACGCTTTTATGAAACTCAAAAACATAAACCTAAAAAAGATGATATAGTAAATATTATCACCAAAAGTTTGGAGAGTTTAATTGACAAAGAACTAATGGTTGGGTATGGAGTCAGAACGCCGCATAAGTGGTATATTAAAGAAGTGCGTTTATTGTCCAAAGGTCGGAAGTTAACTCGTCAGCTTTTAGGAGAACAACAAGCTTTACCATTTAAGATTATTAAATCAAGACCTAAAACTCAAAGTTTAAAACCACAATCTAAAACTTAAAATTTGTATTCTAGATTAAAAATTTTTAATTCTTAATTCAAAATTATATGATTCCAGCCAAAGTCAAAAATTTCTTAGCCAAAAATAAAATCAAATACGAGGTGATTAAACATAAAACTGTTTATACAGCTTATGATGTAGCCCAGACTCTAAAGAAAAAATTAGGCGAAGTGGCCAAATCCTTAGTAGTAAAGTTAGATAAAGTTCATGCTATAGTAGTGCTCCCTGCTTCTCATCAAGTAGATTTTAAAGCCCTTAAGAAATCTACTGGCGCCAAAAGTGTTGATATTGATAGAGAAAATGTGATGACTAAGCTATTTAAAGTAAAACCCGGTGCTATTTCAGCTATACATGGTCCGTTGCATAAAATTCCAGTTTATGTTGATAAAGCGGTTTTGAAGGCCCAAAAGATAGTAGCTCAAGCCGGCAGTTTTGAAGAATCATTGCATCTGAAAGCCAAAGATTTGGTAAAAGCAGTAGAGGGAAAGTTGGCGAATTTTGCGAAAAAGAAGTAGATTTTAGAATCGAGAATCATGAATAATGAATAGAGGTTTTTGGTACTCAAAAAATTCGTGTAGAAAAATTTTATGATGGAAATAGATAATCAAGAAAAATTTAAAGCCTCACAAGAAGTGCCAGAGCGGGCAAAATCAGAAACTGAGGCTGGGAGCGAGGAGCGATATCAACAGACGTTGGTTGATCTGCGCCAAAAGATGAGTACTGCCATGTCTCGTAACGAGATTATACCAGGCCAAATTTTCGACACCCTATTCGGTGGCCCTGAGCAACGGAGTGATCTAGAAATCGTTTACGGCGCAGAGCAAATCGCACACCTGGAGAGCGAGCTTAATAGCTTAGTAATAGAAGACAAAGAACAACTCGTTGGTTTAGTTGTTGATCGGGTTGTGCCTTTCATACGTAGTTACTATTTTGATCCAGATGTGTCTGCTCGTGCGGTCCAGCTGGAACAGCGCATACGCGGTGAATCTTTTAAGGCCGGACAAATGGACTGTTACGTAACTACGTCGCCGTGGGAATTTACCATTGCTGCAGGTACCGCTGGTGAAGTAAGGGTAATAGTGGCAGATAAAATTATGGAGATAAGTTGGCCAGAGCAATCGCGTTGGGGTTGGCAAGCCCTACAAGAATCGCTTAAAGAGGTGACAAAAGTGCTTAGTGAACATCCCGAAGTTAAGGCGGTGGTCGGTTTATCATGGATGATGTCACACCCCGCCGCGGGTTCTTTGGGCTTTGAGAGATTTCCAGATTTACCAGTAGAGGCAGGACAGCGCGATAGTATACTAAAAATGGTTACAACTGCTCGTCGGGACAAACCACATCAACCTGGTAAGCAGCCAAAGCCCGCTGATGTCATTGTGGGCGCTATGTCGCGTGAAGAATTCTTGCATAGGTTTTCTTAATTTTAATTTATGCACGAAATTAAGTTGGAAAAATTTCAAGGACCGTTGGATTTACTCTTGCAGTTAACCGAGCAGGAAAAGTTAGATATTACCGAGGTTAGTTTGGCGCAGGTAACCGACCAGTACATTTCTTATTTGAAACAAGCCGAAGAATTAAATCCTGATGAAACAGCTGATTTTTTGGTAGTGGCAGCTAAATTATTGTTGATTAAATCGCGGGTGCTGTTGCCAATGTTAAATTTAGGCGGCGAGGAAGAAAGCCAGGAATTAGAAAAACAATTACGTTTGTATAAAGAATTTATAGTTGCCAGCAAAACCATTCATCATTTATGGCAGCAAGGCCACATAATGTATTCCCGACCCAAATCTTTATTATTAAAAGAAGAAATAAAATTTACTCCGCCGCCGCATTTGACAGTTAAAATATTAAAAACTGTTTGGCAAGAGGTTTTACATACCCTAGAGCCGATCATTAAGCTGCCTCAGATTACTTTAGCTAAAGCCATTTCTATCAACGAGAAGATTCAGGATCTAAAAAAGAAGATTTTAGCCAAAGCCCATTTAAATTGGTATACTTTTATAGCTGAAGCGAAGGATAAAACAGAGGTAGTGGTTTCCTTTTTAGCCCTATTAGAATTAGTCAAACAGCGGGAGATTATAGTTAGACAAGCTGAATTATTTCAGGATATTACTATTAGTTCTAAATCATGACCAATATTCAAGGAAAAATCGAAAGTATTTTATTTGCCGCTGGCAAGCCATTAAGTTTAAAAAAGTTAGCTGAATTATTGCAAGTGGACAAAAAAGAAATTACGGCCGTTTTAGAGTCTTTAACCGAAAGATTTACTGGCGACAGCGGTTTGAGAATTATTCAGCATGGAGAAGAAGTAGAATTAGCTACCGCTCCGGAATATACTGATTTAGTTAGACAATTTTTAAAAAAAGAAGAATTAGGGGAATTAACCAGACCACAACTGGAAGCAGCATCGGTTATTGCTTATCGTGGTCCTATAACTAAAGCAGAATTAGAACAGATTCGAGGAGTCAATTGCAGTTTGATTTTACGCAATTTACAAATTAGAGGTCTGGTAGAAGAATTATCAGACGGTGCCCTGCCACATTATCAAATCACTTTTGGTTTTTTAAAATTTTTAGGGTTAAAACAAATCGATGATTTACCTGATTATCAACGTTTACATAATCCAGAATCTTTAGAACAAATTTTAAACCAATCCTTAATCAATAAAACTGAATAATTTTATTATTGTTTAATTTTATGAATGATATTAATCCTCGACCTTTAATTATTGCTAATTGGAAAATGAATCTGTTAGTGGCAGATACTGTCAAGTTAGTTAAATTATTAGTTAAATCGGCGGCCCATGAGTCGCTGGCAGCGGAGTTGGTTCTTTGTCCCGCTTTTCCTGCTCTAGCTCACGTTAAAGAACTTATTAAAAAAACTGATATAGCTTTAGGAGCGCAGGATGTGTTTTGGAAAAATATGGGACCTTATACAGGTGAGATATCGCCAGCAGTATTGAAAGAACTAGGTGTAACTTATGTATTAGTCGGGCATTCCGAGCGACGTAATTATCTAAAAGAAACCGAACCAATGATCCATCATAAAGTGTTAACTTGTTTGACAGAAGGTTTAATACCTGTAATATGCGTCGGAGAGACTTTAACCGAACGTCAGCAAGGCAATAAAGATTTGGTGGTTTGGCAGCAAGTTAAATCGGCTCTAGCTGGAGTGCAGTTGGCAGCTCATCAGCGAGTAATTATTGCTTATGAGCCAGTGTGGGTGATTGGTTCTGGCCAGGCAGTGAATTATAGTGACGCTGCTCAAGCTGCGCAGGTAATTAAGGAAGCATTATTTGATTTATTATCAACCAAAGCCGTGACTGATAATTTTCGAATTATTTATGGTGGCAGCGTAGATTCCAGTAATGCTAGGGATTTTGCCAGAGGGGATATCTTGTCCGGCATTTTGGTTGGAAGCGCTTCGTTGAGAGTTGCTCAATTGATGAATATTATTAGAACAGTTGGTTAGTAAATATGATCATTGATATTTTACTGGGATTATTAATATTATTATCAATTAGTGGCATTATTTGGATGGTGCTTAAAAAATTACCAGTGATAAAATTAATTGACGCTGAACAGGTGGCTAAGGTGAGACAAGATCAAGTTAGATTAAAAGTTGCTCAAGCAAGATTAAAAAGACAATGGGATTGGTTAAGATCTAAATTCTCTTATTTAACTAAACCACTTGTTGTCAAATTTAGCCATTGGCAGCAAAATATACAAAGTAGACTTAAACAAGCAGAAGAAGAGATAAAACAAAAAATAGTGCGGACTAAAACAGAAACGACTTCGGTCGATCAATTATTAGAACAAGCTAAAATAGCAGCCCAAGCAGAAGATTGGGAAGATACAGAACATCTTTATTTGGAAGCGATCAGACAATCTCCTAGGGAATTACGTGCTTATTATGGTTTGGGAGAAATGTATTTAACAAAAAATGATTATGAGTCGGCTAGAGAAATCTATAATTATTTAATTCAACATCATCCAACAGTGGCGGATTATTACTTAGGTTTAGCACAAGCTTATTTAGGCTCGGGTCAGTTAGATAAAGCCAAAGAATCATATCAAAACAGTTTGCTGTGTAAGCCGTCTAATTCCGGTCAGGTTTATTTAGAATTAGCTCAAGTATGTAAGGATCTTGGCCAAATATCGGAAGCTTGGGAAAACACCAATAAAGCCAGGCAACTAGAGTCTAATAATCCTAGGATCCTTGACTTTTTTATTGAAATCAGTATAGTAAACGAGCGTCCAACAGACGCACAAAGTGCTTTAGATGCTCTGCGGCAGGTAAATCCGCAGAATAAAAAGATTTTTCACTTTGACAAACAAATTATTCAATTAGTAGAAAAACTACGTCCAAAAAAACGTTTATCTAAAGCGCAGTATGCTATGGGGGTTAGATTAGGTAAAAAATTAGCGAGCAAAGATAATGGTAATAATGATATAATGGATTGAATAGTAAACTAGGAAAATTTTTAGCATGCCGTTGTAGCTCAGTTGGTAGAGCAACTCCATGGTAAGGAGTAGGTCCGCGGTT
>CAZMMW010000009.1:0-21958 GCA_964567515.1 uncultured Gammaproteobacteria bacterium
AACCCTTGACAAAAATTAGCTTTAGACATATACTAAACTGTTAATAATTAAATTGAAACTTCCAAAGAGAAGAGCGGAGTTTTCCAAAATCGTGCAAACAAAAAGTGTTTGCCAGGATATCAGTCTCTTCTAAAATACCAATTGCAGTCGAATAAGCAAAGATGGATGAAATGAAAAGCTGGTATCGTGGTAAACACTTTTTTAAAAAACAGTTCATTTAACAAAAATTATAAGGATCTCTAACATCAAAACAAAAAGAGATTCTTCGATTGAAGCTTCAGAATAACACTTGCAAAAGCACTTTAACAAATTTCTTTCTTAGTGACCTGGAGGGGAGAGTTGGCCCTGATCTCAATCGGGGTTTGGTGATGGACATAAGTAATCCTGGTTTACACTGGGCGTTACTATGAGAAGTCGCTCACGCTTAGTAATACATTCGCCGCTGTCGCGAATTAAGTTACAAGCATACTTCCCACAGATCACTGAGAAAGAAAATAATATGTTAAACAAATATAAGAAAGGAGCAAAGCTCCATGAAAACAAAAATAATAATATTCCTATTTGCCTTAATAGCAATTATTGGCGTAAACGGTTGCGCCATCGGCATTGGTCTAAAATCCGGGGGTAACATCCTCGGAGATTGGACAATTTTCCACTGGAAAGTGGAAAATATGTCAGATAAACCAATCAAACTTATTTTCCATTCAATTAATGCCACGAAGGAGATTATTCTCCCACCTAGTGGCTGGAATAAGGACTGGATGTCTGTCATAAAAAAGGACAAATGGTCTTACGACCATGTCCAAATTGTCTTCCAGTTCTATGTTCCGGATGAAACTGGAGGATGGAAGCTTATTGCTTCCGACCACAAAGACATTCGTGATGGCCGAATGGCTATCATTACTTGGTACGGTAGTGGTAAAAAACCATATCGTATTGAATAAAATAGATCGTGTTTCAGATCACGACAAAAAACTGAGGAGAGGACTAAGATTCACCTCTCCTATTTTTTTAAGCTCAGCTATAATAAAGGTGAATTTAAAAAAGTATAAAAATAAAATAAAGAGAATAAAAATGATAAAAAATCTTAAAAGCACTTTTAAATATTTAGTTGATGGTCCGGCAGATTTAAAATTCTTTGCTGTGTTATCTCTGATCATAATCTTCGGGTTAATCGCTTATTGCATTTTTGGGTCTGGACCAAATACTCCCTCAGCCATCACTCCGCCACCTTAAGCCGACTTTTGTTAATAAATTACCAAAGCTCGGCTTTTTTATTTATCTACGGCGAATTAATCTAACTAAAAAACACTAGCTCTATAAAATTTAAAAGTTCCATTTCTATCCGACCGGACAGAAATAACACTATCAATAAAGAGATAATTAAAAACCTAATACTTATTTAATTCACTATCAGTCGCTAAACCCAACTTGACAATTAGATTCTCCCCTACTTGCCAGACATCACCCGCCCCCATAGTAATAATCAAATCGCTTCTCGTCATAGAATTAAGCAAATAATCAGTTGCTTCATCAATAGTTGGTTTATAAGCTACAGCCGGATGATAACGGCTAATCTCTTTAACTAAATCTTGAGAAGTAATATCCCCTTTTCCCTCACGCGCTGAACCATAAATGTCTAATACAATAACTTCATCAGCGTCAATAAAACATTGAGCAAAATCGTTTAGTAAAGCTTTGGTGCGCGAAAAAGTATGAGGATGAAAAACTACCCGAATATTTTTATAAGGATAAAAATCGCGTGCCCCTTTTAAGGTCGCGGTAATTTCTTGGGGATGGTGCGCAAAATCATCAACTAATAAAACTTGATTGGATAATTTACCTTTTATAGCAAACCGTCTGGCTATACCTTCAAATTCAGTTAAAGTTTTCCTAATAACTTCTAAATCTATACCTAAACGTCTGGCGCAAGCAATAACAGCTAAGGCGTTGGCTACATTATGAACGCCAATTAATCTTAACCAAAAATCACCTTTAAATTCACCGTTCTCGGTTAAGGAAAAATGCCAGTGTCCTTGATCTAACCAAGTTCGCAATAATTGCCAATAGCCACGCGTCAAACCATAACTGACTATTTGTTCCGGTTTTAATAAAGTTTCACCTACAGCCCGCCGCACTAATTCACTATCATAATTAACCACCACAAAACCATCAGGGGGGATTTTTCTAAGAAAATTAACAAAGGCCTGATAATACTCCTGTGGCGTAGGATAAAAATCAGGATGATCCCAGTCAATACTGGTCAAAACTATGGCTTGCGGAAAAAAATATTGGAATTTATTTTGATATTCATCAGCTTCAAAAATAAACCACTCCGACGTTCCCAACAGAGCATTACCGCCAAATTGCGGCACTTGCGAACCAATAAACGACGTGGGGCTAAAATCAGCTTCCTTCAAAACAAATGACAACATCGCGGCAATAGTAGTTTTACCATGACTACCAGCAATGGCGATAGACTTAAACTGTTTGGTCAATTCGCCCAAACTTTCAGCAAAACTCATTAAAGGTAGCTGTCGTTTTTTTGCTTCGGCAATCTCAGGATTAGTTTCATTATAAGCTGAGGAATATACTACTAAATCTATAGTAGATCCTAAGTGACTGGCTCTAAAGCCCTCATGAAATTCTATACCAGCTTGATGTAATACGGCATCAGTAGAAAACTTTTCCGTCGTGTCAGAACCGACTACTTGCAGTCCTAATTGCTTCAAAATTTGAGCTAAAGCAGTCATGCCCTGCCCTTTGATACCAACTAAATATACTTTTTTTGCGTTCAACAAACCCATAGTTTATTTGATTAACTGTTTAATGATCTCTGCTATTTTAACATCAGCGTCACTAGGAAACAACTTTTTTAAATTAGCGCCTAATGATTGCCTGGTGGCGGCATCGGATAACAAGCTTGCAATGGTATTGATAAATAATTCCGCGGTTAAATTGTTTTGTGACAAAACGTAAGCCGCTTGATTAGTTGTTAAATATTCAGCATTAAATTCCTGATGACTTTGGGGGATAGGAATAACGATCGCCGCTTTAGCTAAGGATCCTAATTCTGATAAAAATCCCATACCAGCACGAGTTACTACTAAATCAGCTGCTGTGAAAAAATCAAACAGTTCTTTTGTGACCAGAGCAAAGGAACGGTAACTGTTAGTATCTGGCACGCGAAGTTTCTTCTGACCAGTGATGTGGATGATCTGCGCAAATTGTAATAGCTTAGGTAAATTATCGGCCACTAAATTATTTAGAAATTCTGCACCAGTACCACCGCCCACCATTAGCACCACGGGTTGCTTGGTAGTAAAACCCAATTGTTCTAAAATCTTATCTTTGGGTCGAGGATTTAAAAAATTATGTCTAATCGGATTGCCTACCACGACTAATTTTTTTTGATCAAAGTAACCGGTGGGCCACACACTAGTAATTTTTTTAGCTACTGGCTGTAATAATTTATTAGACAAACTAGGAATAACGTCTTGCTGATGAATAATAACTGGAATACCTAAAATCCAGGCCGCCCAGCCAACTGGTACGCTAATAAAACTACCGGCCGTTACTACTATCTGTGGTTTTAAATAAATCAACCAATATAATGCTACTATGCATCCTATGTCTAGTTTAAATAAATCTATAAAATTCTGCCAAGACCAATAACGCCTCCATTTGCCACCAGGAATACTCCTAAACCAGATATGAGATTCTGCTACTAAAGTTTTTTCTGGACCAGTAGCCGTTCCTAGCCAAAATAATTTAACTTGCTGATCTAATTGACACAATCTCTCTGCTACCGCCAATAACGGGGTAACAGATCCCAAAGTGCCGCCGCCAGCAAATAATATTTTCATCTTCTAGTCTCCACTTTCCTAGTAGTACGAGACATATTCACCACCAAACCCAAAGCCGCCAGTAATGAAGTCGTCGCTGTGCCACCATGAGAAATAAAAGGTAAAGGAATGCCGGTTAACGGTAAAAGACCTAACATAGCACCGATATTAACAAATATTTGAATAGCCAACCAGCACCCCACACCAAAACAAAACAAAGCCGCGGTATCACTGCTAGCTAATTTAGCCAAACGCCAACAACGCCAAACTATGCTGGCTAATAATAAAATCACCAAGGTGGTTAAAACAAAACCCAGTTCTTCAGCTAAGATGGCAAAAATTGAATCACCGGTAACTTCTGGTAAATACTGGTATTTCTGTATGGAGTGCCCCAAACCTCTGCCCCAAAATCCACCCGAACCAATAGCTAACAAGGCCTGATTGATATGATAACCTATACCCTGTGGATCAATCTCCGGATTAAAAAATGATGTTAAACGACTTAAACGATAAGGCGCTATTTTAATCAATAAATAGAAAACCGCGGCTCCTAAACCTAACAGTGAAGCTATGGCATTTAGTCGAGCTCCGGCTAAAAAGAAAACTGACATAGAGATAGTTAATATCACTACTGCCGTACCCATATCTGGCTGTAATATTAATAGAGTAATTACTAAAATAACTAACCACAAAAAAGGCAATACGCCATACCTCCAAGTTTTGATTTCCGTTGCTGGTTTATTAACTAACCAATAAACTAAATACAACAAAAAAGTAAATTTTACTGATTCAGACGGTTGCCAGCTGAAAATTTTGAAATCTAACCAGCGACTGGCGCCACCTAGATTCACACCTATGCCAGGAATTAACACTAAGATTAAGGCTAAGATATTCACAAAAAATAATAACTTTGACCAACGCCAAATTTTATCCTGATCAAAAAAAGCAAATAGTAAAAATAAAATCAAACCTGGAACGACTCCGGCTAAAATTTGCCTAGATAAATAAAAGTAACTCCAGCCAAATTTTTGGAAAGAAACCACCGATGAGGCCGAGGCTAATATCAATAATCCTATAGCTACTGTCAACCACACTAAAATTATCAATGTAACATCTAAACGTTGTTGCGAGGAAAAGGACCTCATAATCAAACTAATTTTTTAACAGCTTTGATAAATTGCTCTCCCCTATCCCATTCATTCACAAACAAGCCAAAACTGGCGGCTCCTGGCGACAGTAATATCACCTGATTAGGTTTAGCTACACCTTGAGCTAACCTCACCGCCTCTGGCATAGAACTAGCTTGTTGATAAACATAATCTTTACCTAAGCTTACTACTAGTTTATCGGTCGCACTGCCTGGTAATAAAATTAACTTATTGACCCTGCTTTTGATTAACCTCGCCAAGGCTTGATAGGATAATTTTTTATCTGCACCGCCGGCAATTAAAACTACCTGCCGATGAGGAAAAATCTTTACGGCAGCTATAGCGGCCTCGGGGGTGGTGGCGGTAGTATCGTTGTAATAAGAAATTTTATGACGCCTAACAATTAATTCCAAACGAGAATGTAAACCTCTAAATGTTCGCAATCCCTGTCTAACTTTCGATAATGGAACTTTACAAGCTAAAGCGACGGTAGTGGCAGCTAAAATATTTCCTAAATTATGTTCACCTAAAAGTTTAATTTGCGTACTAGGTAACACTTTTTCTTTTTTATTTCCCTCGCAATAATAAATTGTTTTATGATCAAGATAAGAACCGCGCTCCACCTGATGTCTGTTACTAAACCAATAAACTTGACTTTTCGCCAACTGCCCCATTTTTCTCGTCCATTTATTATCATAATTTAAAATAACTTTATCCTGCTTGTGTTGCCAAAGCCAAATATTGGCTTTGGCCCGGGCATAATCTTTTAAATTAAGATAACGATCTAAATGATCAGATAGAATATTTAATACTACGGATACAGACGGGCTCAACCGCCAACGCCCCAAACCTTCTAAGTGCCATGAAGATAGCTCTAAAATCACTGGCGTATGAACTTTGATTTTAGGTAAAACATCCAACATTATCTGGTCACGAATATTACCCGCCACTACGGAATGAGAATTATATTGTTTAAAAATATGACCCAACAGACTAGTGGCCGTTGATTTACCTTTACTGCCTGTAATGCCAATAAGCGGAGCGGGACAATTTTTAAAAAACAAACTAGCCTCATTCTCAATTGGCAAACCTAATTTTTTGGCTTTGATAATTAAAGGATGATCTCTGGGTACAGCAGGATTTTGTATCAACAAATCAAACTGCTTTAAAGATGGTACGGAATTAGTTCCCAAAAGATACTTAACTGGATAACGATTTAATTTAATCAAGCTGTTATTTAATTGCCTACTCGTTTTTAGATCAGTAACTGTCACTTTAGCTCCCTGCTTAATCAACCATTTAACTGTAGCGACACCACCTCCCTGCAAACCTAAACCAACTAACAGCACTTTTTGGTTACGGTATAACATAGTGCTAAGCAAATCGTTCCAGTAAAAAAAGTATTAGACCAATTACAGACAAAACACCAGCGATGACCCAAAAACGCATAACTATCTTAGGTTCAGGCCAACCAATAGCTTCTAAATGATGATGCAAAGGGGCTGATAGAAAAACTTTGCGACCAAAAAATTTCTTAGACACTAATTGAATAATAACTGATAATGACTCCAGTACAAACAAAAAACCAATCATAGGCAAAAGCCAAACGGTATTAGTAAGTAAAGATACTACCCCCAAAGTTACACCCAAAGACATAGCCCCAGTATCACCCATAAAAAATCTTGCTGGATTAATATTAAACCATAAAAAAGCCAGTAAGGCACCGCTAATCACCCCACAAAAAGCTGCTAGATTAACTCTGCCTTGTAAAAAAGCAATAGCGCCGAATGAAGCAAAAGCAAAAAGCAAGGTGCCAGCGGCTAAACCGTCCAGGCCATCTATTTCATTCACAGAAAAAGAGGTAGCCACAATAATAAAAATGAATAATGGTATATACCACCAACCAATATCCACAGTGCCAACTAATGGTACATATAAAACTGTCCAAGACAATTTATAATAAAACCACCACGCGCCCACTAAGGCAATTAAAGTATAAATTAATAATTTATGCCGCATCTTAAGACCGCCGCCTTTGGGCCCCCAACCACGTACGTTAAACCAATCATCTAATAAACCTACGATAGCCGAAGCTACTAACGCCCCTAAAGGCAATAAAGTCTCCTGCCTGTTAAAAAAATTAAATCCCGCTGGTAATAATCCTAAAGAAGTCAGCAACCAAACTATTAAAATTAAAACTAGAGTGGTACCCCAAATTAATACTCCTCCCATAGTCGGAGTGCCTTGTTTAGTTTGATGAAGTTTAGACATAATAGGCGCTGAGGCTTCATCTCGTATTTGCTTACCCAATTTATACTTATATAAAATATGGGTCCATAAAGGCGTAGCTAACCAAGCTACTAAAAAAGAAACAGTCGTCAGAATCAAAATTTTTATCACCTCTTCAACACCCATAAATAATTTTAACTATTAAAAATAATCAATAAAAATATTATCCAGATTAACAGACAATTTACGACCACAGCTGACCAAAGCAATATATTTCTTAATAATTGATAACGTCCTGACAATATATAAGCTATCAAATTATGTGCTAACAAAATCAATAAACCACCAGCTGGTATTAAATAAATATAATACCATGGCGCCAGTCTAGTGGTACCAACATAAATTGAATAATGCAAAGCAATATATTTACGTCCGGCAAGATGTAACTGCCAACTGAGTAACAGCCACACTGTTAGATTAGCTAAAATAGCCAATAAAGTCGGTAGCCATACACGATATGACCGCCAAAACATCAGCCAAGATAATTTACCAAAAATAACGCCTAGTTTAAACATATCTGCCTTTTGATTTTAAACCAAAAACAGCACTTTTTCAACTCTACTACCTTTCCCTCAATCCTATTTGAGGTGGCAAATACAAAAGTGCTATAATTTTAATAGCTGTCTATCGCCGAAAACAAATACTCCTACAATTATGCTAAACCAGAACAAAATCATTAAAGTACTATCAGCTAATAAAATAATCGAGGCAGATAAACTCACTAAGATACAACAGGAGGCAAAATCTAAAAAAACTGAATTTGAAGATTACTTATTAGCACAAAATATTATTTCCGAGAGGAAACTCTATGAACTAATGGCTGAACATGCTGGATTACCTTTTGTAGATTTAAAAAGTATCGTGATTCGCAAAGACATCCTCCTAGCTATACCCGAACCCATTGCTCAAACACACCAAATCATTGCTTTTGACAAAGAAGGTGATAATCTGAAAATAGCTACTATCGATCCTGATAATATACAAATCTTTGAATTTTTAGAAAAAAAATTTAATTGTCCTATTACTATCCACTTAACCACACCGTCAGGTATTAAGGAAGTGATTAAACAATATCATAAAAGCCTACAAGCAGAGTTTGAAGCACTCACTAAAGAAGAAACAACTAGCGAAGAAGCGGCTGGAGAAAAATTACAACAATTAGCCGAAGATATACCTATTGTACGTATGGTAGAAACTTTATTAGAGTATGCCATCTTTGAAAGAGCTTCGGATATTCATATTGAACCATCCGACACAGAAGTGATGGTACGTTACCGTATTGATGGCGTGTTGCATGATGTGATGACTTTACCCAGGAATATCCAAACTGGATTAACAGCCAGAATTAAAATTTTATCTAATCTGAAATTAGACGAACACCGCTTACCGCAAGATGGACGCTTTAAGATTAAAACCAAGGATTATGAAGTCTCTTTCCGTGTATCCATTATCCCTGTTTTTAATGGTGAAAAAATAGTCATGCGTTTATTACATGAATCAGGACAAGTACTAACTTTGGAACAGTTAGGTTTTTGGGGGGAAACCCTAGAGGTCATCAATCGTAATATTACTAAACCGCACGGTATGGTTCTGGTAACTGGTCCCACCGGTTCTGGCAAAACCACTACTTTATATTCCATTCTAAACATAGTCAATAAACCCGAAGTTAATATTTCAACCATTGAAGATCCTATTGAATACCGCATGCCGCGAGTAAATCAAAGCCAGGTGAGTCCCAGAATTGGTTTTACTTTTGCTATGGGTTTACGGTCATTGTTGCGTCAAGATCCAGATATTATTATGGTGGGAGAAATTAGAGACAATGAAACAGCAGAAATTGCTATTCATTCAGCTATGACAGGCCATCTAGTACTATCAACTCTGCACACTAATGATGCTGCTGGCGCCCTGCCGAGACTAGCGCAAATGGGTATACCTAGTTTTTTAATCTCCTCCACTGTTAATATAGTAGTAGCTCAAAGACTGGTACGTAAATTATGTCAGAATTGCATGGCTCCTTATAGGTTATCTAAAGAAAACTTAATAGAATTAGAAAAAAAAGTACATATAGAGAGAATAGTCAAAACCTTAAATAAACTCAAAATTATTAAAGATCATGACGGTATTGATAAAATGAATTTTAATCAACCCAAAGGCTGTAAACAGTGTAATAATGAAGGCTATAAAGGCAGAATTGGTATCTATGAAGTATTAGAAATCACACCTACGGTAACTGAATTAATTTTAGCTAAAGCGCCAGTAGAAAGACTGATCGCTAAAGGTATGGAAGAAGGTATGATTCCTATGCTAGATGATGGTATTATTAAAGCAGTTAAAGGTCTAACTAGTTTAGAAGAAATATTAAGAGTTACTAAAGAATAAAATATGCTTTTTAATTATACAGCCCGCGATATGCAGGGTAATATCAAAAAAGGTGAAATAGAAGCCACTAACGAGAATGAAGTAGCAGAATACCTCAATCAAACTGGTTTACTACTCACCGGTTTGCGAGCTGTGACTGAGGAACATAAACCATCAACTCATAAATTTTTCTTAGAGTCTCTACACCGAATAAAAGGTGTTGATAAAATATTTTTTACACAAAACTTACAAGTCATGTTAAAGGCTGGTTTAACTATGACTGTTGCTCTACAAACTTTGGCTATACAAACTACCAATAAACGCTTTAAAAAGATACTTGAAGAAACTAAAATACATGTTGAAAAAGGAGAGGCTTTATCTGATGCTTTAGCTAAATATCCAAAGATTTTTCCCGAAATATTTGTGAATATGATCCGTGCTGGCGAAAAAAGCGGCAAGTTAGAAGAAGTTTTATTGCAATTAACCAGCCAGCTACGCAAAAGCTATACTCTAGTAAATAAAATACGTAGCGCCATGACTTATCCTATTATTGTTGTCAGCGCCATGATTGTTATTGGTATAATCATGATTATCTTCGTGATTCCACAAATTACCTCCCTCTTTAGGGAAGTATCAGCACAATTACCCCTGCCCACTAGAGTTTTAATAGCTACCAGTGATTTTATTTCTACCCAAGGTCATTGGGTAGCTATTGGTTTAGTTATTTTAATCAGTATTTTTCTTTATTATATTAAAACTCCAAGTGGCAAAAAAATCTGGCATAAATTTCTTTTAAAATTACCGGTTTTTGGTAAAATATTCACTCAAATTAATTTGGCCAAATTCTCACGTACCTTTTCCTCTTTACTAAAAACTGACATCCCGGTAGTACAAGCTTTTCAAATCACCTCCTCCACCGTGGGTAATGTCTGGTACCGTCAAGCCTTGCTAACAGCAGCTGAAGATATTAAGACTGGTAAATCCATATCGCAAGCCTTAGGAGTTCAGACTAAACTTTTTCCAGCATTAGTAATTCAAATGAGCGCGGTAGGAGAAGAAACTGGGACTTTGGATAATGTACTAAGTGACTTAGCGGAATTTTATGAAGGAGAGGTTGATAGAATAATGGGTAACTTATCTACTGTAATTGAACCTCTTTTAATGTTACTATTAGGCATAGCGGTGGGTTTCTTTGCCGTTTCCATTATTATGCCTATGTATAGTTTAGCACAACAGATGTAAATGGTAATTAATTTTATTCTCAACAATTAACAGGGAAAAAGAAAAAATTTGAAACTCCTCTGAAGATCAATAATTAGTAATTCATAACTATAGGAAGTAAATATGTTTTTTCAAACCAAGCCAGAAGTTATAGGTTTAGATATCAGCGAGCGTTCTATTAAGGCCGTCCAATTAAGCAAAAACCTGCATGGCGCTTGGAAACTTAAAGCTATCAGCGATATTGTCCTGGCAGAAGGTGCTATTAAAGATGGGCGAATTATTGACGTTAAACATGTCAGTCAAGCTATCGAAAAATTAATCTCCCATCCAAAAATTGGTAGATTTTCTACCCGCTATACAGTATCCTGTCTACCAGAAAATAAAACTTTTATTAAAATGATTGATATTCCACCGATGTCATCTCAAGAAATTGGTGAGGCTGTTAAATGGGAGGCTGAACATCATATTCCGTTATCTATTAATGAAACATACTGGGATTGGCAATTGGTTAATAATAAACTATCAAATAAACGTATTCCCATACTGATTGGAGTGTCTCCTAAAGATATTGTTAATAGCTACAATCGAACTTTCAAACAAACAAAATTAACTGTTATTGCTTTAGAAATAGAAGCGGAGGCTATAGTCAGAAGTCTACTGACCACTACCGCTGGAACAGATAAAAATCCCGAAGCAACTATGATTATTGATTTTGGCGCTTCACATACAAGTTTATGTGTTTATGATAAAGAGACTATTCAATTTACGGTGAGTCTACCTATTGCTGGTACAATTATGACGGAGGAACTGGCACATAATTTAAACATTACTTCTACAGAGGCAGAAAAAGCTAAGGTAATATATGGATTAGATACAACTCGCGGCGATGGTATAATTCGCAAACTCTTATTGCCTACTTTTGAACAATTATCCAAAAAAATTCTAGACACTGTCGATTTTTATAAGGAGCATTTTAAAGATACGCGAAAAATCAACAAGATTATTTTATGTGGCGGCGGTGCTAATTTAAAATCACTAGATAGTTTTCTCATGAGAGAACTTAATATTAAAACATTCAAAGGTGATCCCTGGATAAAGATCACCAGCTCCCCTGCCCCTTACAAAAGATCAATACTATCTTCTTACACTACCGCTATTGGTTTAGCCTTAAGACCATTTACTGTTAACTATGATCAGTCTTAATTTAATCAGTCCTGAACAAAAAAAAGACTTACGTTATGAGTATATATATTTATCTCTACGAATTTTGGTATGGATAATTCTAAGCGTCAGTGTAATATTGTCAGTAATATTTATGTCTGCTCGTATTCTATTAGAAGACAACTATGCCACCGTGTTGCAACAATTAACCATTGTCAATCAAAAAAATCTCGATTTAGACCAGGAAATCAATACTATTAATACATCACTAAAGCAAGTTGCCAATATTCAAAAAAACTTCATTAAATGGTCTGATTTTTTAATCGAACTAACCGGAGCAATCTCTGCTAATATAACACTCTCCTCCCTTACTATCGAAAAACAAGACGCTACTCTGAACCTGTCTGGACAAGCGGTCACCAGAGAAGATTTCTTAAAATTAAAAACAAGTCTTGAATCATTACCTTATTTAAGTGAAATCAATAGCCCCATTACAAATTTGTTAGTGAAAAAAAACGTAAAATTTCAATTGACAGCCAAAATAAACTTTACTGAATTCAATAAAAATTATGCTCAATAACTATACCCATCCGCGCCAAAAAATAATTATCACTTTGTCTTTTTTGTTAGTGATAGTTATTGGTTTATCAATAACGATTATCTATCCCAGTATTAAACGTATGAAAGAATTAAGCCAAGATATATACATTAAAAGAGTAGAAGCAGAAAAAATATTTAACCGTGGTCAAAATCTTAAATATACACTAGAACAGTACAACAAAATCAAACCAACTGTCAGTAAATTAAATAATCTTTTTGTGATTAAGGGTAAAGAATTAGAATTCTTTACTGCCTTAGAAACTTTAAATACTAATACGCTAATGGAACCAGATGTGAAACTATCTTCATTAGAAAGTAGTACCCAAAACCGTCAATTGCCATTACAAATAAGGCTACAAGAAAATTATCCCGGTTTATTAAAATACTTATCTGGTCTAGAAAACTTAGATTATTATATAAATATTTCTTCATTGCGTTTAACTGCTACTACTAAAGATCAAACTAATTCGTCAGTCACTACCTTGCTTTTAGCCGAAGCATATTATCAACCATGACATTATCATCAACTAAAATTAAATCCTACTGGCAAAAACTAGGCTGGGGGCAAACCATTAAACTAATTTCCTGGTTAGTAATAATATTATTATTGCTATCCATTTATTTAAGCGGTAAGTTTTTATTTTTATACTTTTATAATACCATAACTCAAGTGGAAAAAGTATTTCTCTTGCGTAGTGAAATATCTTTAAAACAAATCGATATGAACATATACGAAAATATTCTCTCGGCTTTAAAAATTAAAAAAACCTCCAATATAGAAAAGATCAAACAATTATCTGATCCTTTTGGCGTTGAAACTAAACCAATAATCACCTCAAACGAAGAATCGCCAATGACGCCAGCGCCATAAATTAACTAATTGATATCACTTTTTTGATCTGGGGAAAATTCTGCCGCAGATTGGCTTCTATTACCTCCCTGGTGGTAATATTGGCCAAAGCGCAACCGTGGCAAGCCCCAGTAAGTTTAATTTTTACTGTACCCGTTTGACTATGCCAAGAAACAACCTCTAGGCCACCACCATGATTTTGAAGATAAGAAATAAATTGGGCTACTGCCTTTCGAATCTGAATTAAAGTAATTTTTTTAGAAACCATGAAATAATTTAAAGAACGCATACCATCATGCTTGGATGCGCTCTTATACTTTCTTGACTACTTAATTAAATAACTAACGTTGATATCAATAATAATTTCCTGTATGCCAGTAGGAATTTGCGGGGAACCAACCGCGCCACCCTTACCCTCACCACCAACACCATAATAACTTGTATTAACGCCAGGAGCTTGGACTATATTCTCCCACCAACCAACCACCTTTTTTAACTTTACTTCTGCTGCCTCAGCTAAATTATCAGCCCGTTCCCGAGCATCAGTTAAAGCTTTTAGTCTGGCTTGTTGTTTTAAATCATCCAAATTGGAGACATCAAACGTAATACTATTAACTTGATTAGCGCCAGCGGCGGTCGCTGCAGCAATAACTTTACCAACCAAATCGTCCTCTGTTATTTTTCTTACTTTAACTGACAATTGCTGGTTCGCTATATAACCAAGAGGAACACTAATGCCATTACGATAATCAGTTTGGGGTTGTAAGTTATAACTTTGAGTCTGAATATCCTCGGCAAGAATACCAACGCCTTTAATAGCCGTCACTACTTTGTTCATCTTGTCATTTAACTGTTTTAATGCAAGATCTGCCGCATACACCCTTTCCACCTGTGCACCTAAATTAACAACAGCAATATCTGGCTGATAAGCAACCCTACCTTGGCCAGCAACTTGTACCTGCCATTGTTGTTGATTCACTATACGATCGCGTAACATAGCCACTAATACAATGACCAACAACGCTAAAATAGCAACTAATTTTAAAATTACTTTGGAATTACGCCAATTATCATCATATTTTGTCGGCGTCCCCAATAATTCATTATTCATAGATATCTCCTTTCTAATAATTAAACCTGGTATGTTATCAATAAAATTATTATAGAAAAAATTAGTCTTTTTTGCAAATTGTTTAACTAAATAAGAATTTGTTATAATATCTTTACTCAATATGGCTTTTAATCAAACAAACTTTCTACCCCACGATTCCCCGTCCTCATCCTCAATAAATGACAAAAAATCACCTACTATAAAAAACACGCTAATCAAACAGAATAAAGTTTTTCTAATGATCAGTTATTCTGTTTTGTTGGGAACTGTTTTGATGTTAGGTGTCTCTTTGGGTTTATGGGCTACCAAACAAGCTTTTACGCCCCAACCCACAGACAACAGCTCCAATCCACGAGTTAACTTTCTACTAGATATTTATGATCAAATCAAAACTAATTATTGGGACAAAACAACTGATGACCAGTTAATTAATTTATACCGCTTGGGTGTAGAAAAATTATCTGGCGAACAACAAACTGTAACTATGCATGACCGCCGTGATTTAATTAATCTATTGGAACGGTGGCTTAATAATTACGAGGAAACTAAACAACAAGAACTAACAGTTACTTTAGGTGATGCTATTTTAGCCAGCCTCACACCGTTAAACCGCAGCCGGCTTTATAGTAACGAAAAAAAACAAGAATTAAGGAATGTCGCTAACAGTACTGATCCCAACACTAATCTTTATTCTATTTTAGGTGTAGATAAAAATGCTAAAACCGAAGAGATTGCACAAACCTATCAGACCAAAACTGAACAACTAAGCAAACTATCAACCCCAGAGGTTCAACAGCAACTACAAACCATAGAACGCGCCTATAAAACCTTAAGCAATGCCACAGATCGAACTATTTATGATCAAACCGGCGCTGAACCAACTATTAGCCAAAACCTCATAGCACCCAATGTTTTGTATTTAAAAATTAAACAAATCGCGCCCACCACTATTGATGAATTAAAAAATAAAATAAATAGTCTGACCACTCAAAATTCATCGTCTTTGATTATAGATTTAAGAGGAAACTTTGGTGGCGCCATTGATACTCTGCCTTATTTAACAGGTTTTTTTATCGGACCAAATCAATATGCTTATGATTATTTTCGTCAAGGCGAAATTGAACCGCGTAAATCTGTCACTAATAAATTAACTAATTTGTTACCTCCCAGAAAAATTACCGTCTTAATTGACAAAGAAACACAATCTACTGCCGAAGTGCTGGCTGTTACTTTAAAAAAATACAATGTTGGATTAGTAATTGGTGAAACTACTAGGGGTTGGGGCACAGTGGAAAACTTCTTTCCCATCAAAACAAAGATAAAAGATGACGTAGAATATTCCGCTTTAATAGTTAAAAATGTGGTTTTACGCGATGACGGGCAGCCTATTGAAGGACGAGGCGTAGAACCGAATATCAACATCAAGAGCAAAGATTGGCAAAAACAACTAGCTACTTACTATAATGACGCTAACTTAACAATAACAATAGTTAATCTATTAAATAACAAATAAACCTATCGCCTTAGAAATTAGACAAATAACAACCTTTGACTAATTTTCCATTTTATTCTATATCTAGCAAAACATTGATAGATAATTATTGTTAAAAATAAACAATTAAGGAGAAAATTATGGAAACAAAATTGTTCATTGTATTTGTAGTCGCAGTCTGGCTACTCACTTCACGGGTGCTAGTGCGCGCCTCTACCTCAAAATCGGCCACAAGGCCTGCCAAATCACAACCAGTAAGCAAAAGTTTGCCCTCCGTCTACAGCCGCTGTTTAGATTGCCTCGGGTACTCTTTGTGTTCCTAATCTATTGTTGGAAGTATCCACTCGAAGCGGTAAAATAGTTACAAATCAAACGCCATTTCTTCACGCAATGCGAACACAGAGGCTAATCATAGTGTTCTAGCTATTGGCTATTTGGGTGCTCGGTGGATTATACGTTAGGATAAAAAACGGGACCCTATTTAAAAATATGTAATGCAAATTATTTTAATGGTTTTCATTGCCGCTCTCGAACTCACAAGAGAACTGCAGGCGGATTTTTTATACCAAAAAACCACTCTCATCAAGTGGCGTAAGAGTGCTGGTAGTCCCATGGGGATTCGAACCCCAGTTTACTCCGTGAGAGGGAGTCGTCCTGGACCGGGCTAGACGATGGGACCAATTTAGCTTATCTGTAGCTTTATTAAAATAGGAGAAAATTAGTAAGAAGTCAAGACTAAAAACTATAAAACCCTAATTCATCATCCTGAATTTATTCCATGATCTTTCTGGGTGCTGAAACAAGTTCAACATGACAAAGTTGTTAAATTTTTAATTTTTGAATTGTAATTTTGAATTTGCTATATCCATGGTTTATTTTGTCTAACTAACAACTCCCCCGCTTTTTGTGGTTCGGCCATTAATTCTTTGGTACATCTTTCCATCCTGATTCCTTGCGAACCTTTAATTAATAACACGTCGCCACTTTCCACTCTCTTTTTAATAAAAGCGGCTGCCTCTTGAGCATTGGCAAAATGAAAACAATGGTCAAAATCAAAACCTCTATCGCCAGCACCACGACCAAAATCGCGTGATCTCTCTCCTACTGTCACTAAATAATCAATACCTTGATTTGCTATTTCCATACCACATTGTCTATGTAACTTTCCACTATCAACTCCCAATTCTAACATATCACCTAAAACCGCCCAACGATGAGATTGGCCTTTCAAAGAAAATTGAGCTAAGGTCTTAATAGCTTCGCGCAAAGCCAAAGGTGAAGAATTATAAGTATCATCTATTAGATAGGTATTTTTTATGCCTGGCAACAACCTCATTCTACCGGGAGGAAAAATAAAGTTGCGCAAAGCCGCTGAAGCATCAACTGGCGTCAAACCTAATGCTACTCCCACAGCACAAGCCGCTAAAGCGATATTAATTTGATGTTTACCTAATACCCCTGGCAATAACAAAGGTGTAGTACTGCCACCATAATGTAATTTAAAACTTAAACCTCGTATTTCGCCAACTTCATCTTTGCTCATCTGTATGCTATCAGCCCAAACTTGTGTCTCTGGGGAAAAACCATAAGTAATCACGCGCGCTTTGGTTTTATCCAACAAAGTCTTAACATACTGATCCTCATAATTTAATACTGCCACGCCATCATGGGGTAGGCTCTTGATAAGTCTACTCTCTTCCGCCAAAACAGCTTCTAAACTACCAAAAAACTCCAAATGCTCTTCAGCTACTGCTGTGAGAACACCAACTTTAGGTTTAATAAAAGATAATAGATAGTCCATATCCCCTTTATGATCAACTCCCATTTCTAGTACCAAATAATTAGGGTAATCTTTATTCCTAAAACCCAACTGCCATAAAGCCGGAATAAAAATCATCAACCACTTAAAAGGGTTGCGATACCCAGATTCTGAGGCACCTAAAATAGTTAAAGGTAAACCAATTTCATTATTAAAACTCTTAGACGCCTGCCGAAGGTTAAAACGCTGCTGTAATACGGCGGCAATAGCCTCTTTGGTAGAAGTTTTGCCAACCGAACCAGTAATTCCAATAACTAAAGGGCGATACTTTAATAAAGTCAATCGAGCAAAAATTTTTAAAATAAATTGCAATAATCTTCTCATAATTATTTTGCTTACCTGTCAGGAGGTACCTGATAATAGTCTAACAAGAATTTGGCAACTGTTCCAAAAACGGGAGCCGCTGTGCTCTCGGCAAATTTAACGTCTTTGGGATAATCTATTTTCACCAGCATCACAAAACGAGGATTGTCCACTGGAGCAAAGCCAACAAAACTACCTATAGTCTGATCTAGATCATAACCTGCTTTATTTACTAATGGTACTTGAGCAGTACCAGTTTTGCCAGCAATATAATAACCAGGTACACCAGCCCGTTTACCATGTCCCGTTTCTACCACCGTAACCATCATGCCGGTTAAAGTACGTGCCACCGCAGGCTCTAACACTTGGCTGACTGTCGCTGGTTTGGTTTTAATTGTGTCACCATTAGGATTCACGATCTCTGAAACCACAAAGGGCTTCATTAAAGTACCACGGTTAGCAATGGCCGCATAAGCGGTAATTAATTGTAATGGCGTTACAGAAATACCTTGGCCAAAAGAGGCGGTAGCTAAATAAATCTCTTCACGATTTTGTAAAGATTTAATATTACCTAAAGCTTCATTAGGTAAATCAATACCGGTTTTTTTACCAAAACCAAACTTGGCTATCATCTGTCTAAAATTATCACTGCCGGCTTGACGCATAGCAAAAATAGCTCCTGTATTTAAAGAATTTTCCAAAACCTGAATCATAGTCTGACGACCATGCGCTTTCTTATCCGAGTTTTTGATAGTATCAGGTCCGATAGTAACACTGCCCAAATCTTCATAGGTAGTAGTCGGAGTAACCCTACCAGATGCTAGAGCAGCCGCCATAGTAATGGGTTTAAAAACAGAACCTGGTTCGTAAATATTAGAAACAGCTGGATTAGTAAATAATTTAGCGCTCTCTACTTGTGAATAAAAATTAGAATTAAAATTAGGTGTAGTACAAATAGCTAACAAGGCTCCAGTTTGAGGATCCATCACTAGTAAGCTTCCGCCATCAGCACCGTGTTTTTTAACTGCTTCTTCTAAAGAGGTACAAGCTCTGGTTTGAATATTATAATCAATAGTCAAAACTAACATATCACCATCTCGGGCTGGAATAACTTCCCTATCACCTAAAGCAATAAGACTACCGGCTACGTCTTTTTCTGCTCGTAATGAACCCTCTTGACCTACTAAAGATTTGTTCCAATAATCCTCTATACCATATTGGCCACAACGCTTATCATCAACAAACCCAACAAAACCCAATAACTGGCCGAGATAATTGGCGATAGCCGGATAATAACGTTGTTTCTCTGGTTTAAAACCTATGCCCGCTAACTGCAAGGTTTTAATTTGTTTCATTGTCGACTCATCAAGATAATGTTTTATAGGTTCGTAAGGATCAGTTGGCTGATTTAAGATATTAACTAACTCACCTTCTTCTTTGTTTATTAAAGGAGCTAATATCTTTGCGGTCTTAATTGGATCTTTAATCTCTTTGGGCACTGCATAAAGCAAAAAAACGTCTTTATTAATGGCTACTGCCACATTGCCTTTGGGGGAAAAACGATCCTGCAGATAAATAGCACCGCGAATCGGCACTAGATCAGCTAAAACATTATGCTGCCCAAACGCCAATGATTCATACCAGGTATGATTCACCACTTGTAACTGGAATAATCTTAATTCTAAGAGAATTATAGCCAATAAAAAAACTAGCTTAACTAAAGTTAGCCTCGTTATCCTAATCCCACTTTGGTGATTAGTCATAAACTATAAATTTAGCGCACTGCCACTCCATTAACTGTAACCACTCCTAAATACTCTATCTTATCAACTGCTACTAAACCCATGGCTTCTGCCTTATTCAAACGGTTAATGTCCTGTAATTCAGCAGCTTGTAATTCTAACCTTTTATAAGCTTCGCGCAGTTTAGTAGACTCTTCTTCTAGATTCTTTATAGTATAGCCTTTAGTAACAATAGCGTTGGTGAGTATAATATAAACCACGGTTAAAACAGATAACATACCTAATAACGATAGAACCAAACATTTTTTGGTTTTACTTTGTTCATTAGTGATATCTTTCTGAATTTTGTTTTTACTACAAATATATAACGGCATAATGTTGATATTTATTTTAAATTTTAATTTCAAATTTTTTCTACTATTCTCAAGCGGGCGCTACGTGCCCGAGGATTACTCATCGCTTCAGTCTTGGTTGGTGTAATCGGCTTGGCAGTAATTATTTTTAAAGTCGCTCGATGGTGACATCGACAAACTGGTAAACGCGGCGGACAAAGACAATTAGTACCTTCTTGTTTAAAGAATGATTTTACTATTCTATCTTCACCCGAATGAAAACTGATTACCGCTAATCGTCCGCCAACTTTTAATACTTGCAAAGCCTGAGGCAAAACTACTTTAAGTTCTTCTACTTCGTTATTAACCGCCATCCTTAGTGCTTGCCAAACCTGGGCAGCGGTATCAATGTTACGCCTGCTGGTTCCTAATACGGCTCTAACAATTGACAATAAATCAGTGGTTGATCTAATTTCTTGTTGTGCCCTGATTTTGACAATCTGGCGTACTAAGGATTTGGTCTTGTTTATTTCTCCATAATTTTTAAAGATAGCTACCAGTTCTTCCTCGCTGGCCTGATTAATAATATCCGCGGCGGTTAATGTCTGACTATTGTCTAAACGTAAATCTAAAGGATCATTTGCTTTAAAAGAAAAACCACGCCCAGTATCAGCTAATTGATCAGAAGACCAACCCAAATCCAATAAAACAGCTTTTGCTTTTGGAAAATTATATTGCGCAACAACTTCAACTAAACGACTAAAACGAGTGCGAACTAAAATTATTCTGTTGTTAAAATCTTGTAAGACTGACTGAGTTAAGGCTAATGAATAGGAATCTCGATCCAGACCTAATAATTTACCTGACGGTGCAATTTGGACTAAGAGTTGCCGAGCGTGACCACCGCTACCCACGGTACAATCTATCACTTGATCACTAGACTGTAGATTTAAAAATTTAATTACTTCAGCAACTAAAACTGGTTGATGAACGATATCCATTGTTCAAAATTAAACACCTAAGTCACCTAAAGTCTCAGCTATAGCCACGCCACCCTTTTCTGTTCCTTGTTTATATTTACGCCAACTAGCTTCATCCCAAATTTCTAAGCGACTATATAAACCCGCAATCACGATTTTCCTTTTCAAACCAGCATAACTACGTAAGTATTCGGGCACTAGCATTCTGCCTTGTTTGTCAATATCTACATCCATGGCGCCAGCTAGCATCAATCTAGCAAAGGCCCTGGTTGAAGATTTGCTAATTGGTAACTTTGCTAATTTGTCGGCCAGAGTTCTCCACGCCTGCTGGGGATATAAAAAAAGACAGTTATCCAAACCTTTGGTAACAACCGCTCCTTTGCCTAATTGTTGTTTTAACTTAACCGGAATCTGTAACCGGCCTTTATTATCAATACTGTGCTGGTATTCTCCAATGAACATAAAATTATAGTTTTTGGCAAGTTTTGTATTGTAATTAATAAAAGTTATCCACTGCAATATCAACTTATCCCCACTCTTATCCACTTTACTATACTCTTACTCCATTTTACACCACTAAGATAACTGTGTCAATTTCCTGTCAAGTGTATAAGCTAGAATTAAATTAATCAATTATGTCAAGCCCTCTGGGTAATGTCCACACACATATTGCACTTTATCAAATAAGCTAAGGGCATATGAAG